>JAHJVF010000125.1 GCA_018828505.1 Bacteroidota bacterium
AAAAGGTCAAAATTGAAAATCAATGCTACACTTCATCCCGACAAGTCGGGATTTCGTGCCTGCACGCCAAAGTGCCTGCCACAGTTCAAGTTTACCTACGCAAAGCTTCGGTAAACAGGTATTTTGATATGCGGGCGTTACGGCACGCAGGCGTGTAGTGAAGATTCGTTTTTGGTTCAATTTCAAAACAATTTTTATTGAAATTATCCTTTTTTGAGTAGGCTCATAAATTATTAGAGAAAATTTTCTCTCACATCCATTCCCCACATTAACTTTTCGCGAAGGGTTTGGAAGTAATCTGAGTCTCTTTTTTTGATCAATTTTAGAGTTTTGTTTGATTTTCTTATTTTTATTTTAACAGGCGGTTTCATTTTATAAACTTGCTGCCCATCACAATTTATCATCACAGTTTTATAGGATGATTTTGCTTCAATCAGAATTTCACTATCGCAGGGAATTACAACTGGCCGAACCGCCAATGTGTGCGGGCAAATGGGACTCAGCACAATTACATTGGAATCCGGAAGTAAAATCGGCCCGCCGGTGGAGAGAGAATAACCGGTAGAACCCGTAGGTGTACTAATTATCAAACCGTCAGATCGGTAAGTAGTTAAAAATTTCTTATTCACCCAGGTGTTGATCTCGATTATCCTTGACCAACCTCCTTTTTCAATAACAATGTCATTCAAAGCCAAAAATCTTTTCTTATCGACTGAGAATATTTCACCTTCTAAAAGAATTCTTTCTTCAAGATTATAATTGTTATCTCGAATATCATTCAAGATCTGTTCTAATTCAGAATAGCTTACATCAGCTAAAAATCCAAGTTTGCCAAAATTCACACCGATCAGCGGAACGTCCGCTTTAACAGCAATGTTAGCGCTGTAGAGCATTGTTCCATCACCACCGAAGGATACGAGATAATCGATTTTATTTTTGAATTTATCTTCGTTTATGTATCTGACTTTATTCAAAAGCCGTTTTGAAGCTAAGGACTTTTCTAAAAACTTAAATGTTAATTTACACAAAATGAAGTCATATGAATCGACATTCTTTGCGACGAAATCGACTACACTTTCCTTAATCTCTGATTTATTGATATTTGCGATTATTCCGAGCTTCAATTTCTCATTCCGTATTTTTGTTTGGTTCAGAAGACGTATCGGTTGTTTCTGTTTTAGCCGGCTCTTCTTTTGGCGGTTCGGTCTTTTTGTTCTTTTCTTCAATATAATTTAATTTCAGATCACGCAATACTTGATCTAAAAATTTTTCTTCATCACTATCCAAATTCCCTTTTGTGCGGCTCTTTAACATATCCAGCATATCGATCGAAAACTTTGCATGATCAAGTTCCCGTTCGATTTTGTCTGTTATTGGATTTTTTATTTTTCCCATTCCTATCATTGCAGTCGTTTGGTATTGAAGTATAAACTGAAGAAACATTGCTTTATGAATTTTATTTTCAATCATTTCTGACATTTCTCTTTGCCTCCCAGAGTTTAATTTGAATTAATATTTGACTTACGAAATCAAAAAATGCAGCGGCAAATCCCTGAAATCCATCAAGGAAGCCTAACTTGAAAATGTATCTTCTTAAAAATCTAAAAAAAGCTGAAAGCAAAATCATTAAAAATCTTGGTATCGAAAATTTTATTCCTTGCTGCAGACGGAAACCACATTCGAATGTAGTATAAAAATTCAGCTTTTCAATGTACTGTTTAATATCTCGATATGGATAATGTTCAAACGGCTCACGGAGTATTCCTACTTTCCCTTTAACTTCTAATCGTTCATGAACATGTTTTGCCGGGAATTTACCAAAATTCTTTCTGAATAATCTTAGCTGCTTATCAGGATAATTACCACCATGCATCAAAAATCTACCGAAGTAATTATTCTTTCTTTTAATGAAGAATCCGTTTTCTTTAACGCGGGCGTTCAGTAAAAGCTTGATCTCCTGCTCTAATGCTTTTGGGATAACTTCATCTGCATCGAGGCACAAGATCCAATCGGATGACGTATTAGTAAATCCATAGTTTTTATTAACGTTGAGATTTGAATCATTCGGCTGTGAAAATATTTTGCATTTGAATTTTTGAGCAATCTCAATAGTACTGTCGGTGCTTTCGCAATCCACAAGAATAATTTCATCTACCCAATCAAGACTTTTTAGAGTTCGCTCGATATTCAACTCTTCGTTATGTGTAGTAATACAAGCAGAAATTGTCATTGCTGGATTCTGACTAATTTTTGAATAGAAAGGTTGAGTCCTGCTAACAGCCAAAACAGCGTTACAATTTCATGATCGCCAAAATTATACTCGAACAATCCGCTAACACAAATTCCGATGAAAGCAGCAAATACTCCGCTCGAAACCGAACGATAGAATTCATTCTTTTCACTTTGGCGATAACTTTTTAAGTGAATGAAAAATGTTTTTACGAGTATCGAAATAAAAACAATAAATCCTAGAATCCCAAGTACTGCGAGCATGTGCAAGTAATTATTGTGAAGATGACCATAAGAATATTTATCGGTGCTTTCCCTGTACCGTTTATAAATTTCATTAAGATCAATGTTTCCAATTCCGAAAATTGGATAATCCCTGAATATCTTAAATCCAACCTTGATCTGATTTATTCGTTCGATGTTCGATGAATGATAGGGATCTAAGATTGAACTAAAACGGCTGCGTTTAATGTTAGTCATCCACAATTCTGTTTGATTTACTTCGAAGGAAGTTATTTGTCCTTCGACGTGTGCAAATTTTTCAAGCTTTGGATTTAGCAAATCTGTTAAATCAATTTTATATAAATTACCACCGAAATCGCTCGCCCATAACATATTCTCTTGCATCCTCAATCCACCGACACTTCCCTCCAGCTTAATTGTATTCAT
>JAHJVF010000126.1 GCA_018828505.1 Bacteroidota bacterium
AAATATTTATTTGACCTGCCCGCCCATCCAGATTACGTGAGGCAGGCGGGTTGGATTGAATGATTTTATATCACCCCTTCGGGGTTATCTTTATTTTTCATTATTCTGTTCTATAATAATTTCACTCCTTCGGAGTTTGTACTAATATTAGAGTTTTATTAGAGGTTATTAGAATTCTATTAGAAACTTATTTAGAGAATTATTAGTGAACACAATTGCCGAAAACAAAATTGAAACTTTTGCAGTCGAGCAGCTCCAATCTCTCTATTGGGAATATCCACACGGCTTAGCTATTGACAAATTTGATGAGCGGATGGGTAAGAATAAAGGATTTTATTTAAAAATTAAAGTATTTTTCCAAAAATCGTCAAGATTTTATTGGTACCTTAATTCCGATATAGAAATGGACATTTATAACTTTAAATAATTTGAACTCTTCCCAACCCCTCTCTTGGCAAGAGAGGGGCAGGGGTGAGTTAAATATTCTTGAATCTTTTTTTTTCACCAGGATGGTGAAATATTTTTTTATATAATTATTCGTTATTTCGTTTTGTGAAACATAATTATCAATCTCTAAATCGGAAATGAGAACCCACAATCAATCCTTGCCTAGTATCCTGAATAAATTTAAATTTGAACTAAAAATGGAGTAAAAATGATTTCAAAGGTCATCTGGTTATTTCTTTTATCTCTGATTTTTGTTGCGTGTTCAAAAACATCAGATGAAGACTTATACAAGCTCGGTATTGAAGAATTCAAAAACAATAATATTGATCAAGCATATAAATATTTTGAACAGCTGGTCGATGAACATCCACAATCTGAATTTGCTGCTGAATCTCTAATCTTAATGGCTGATATCCTACAAAACAAACAAGTCGAAGAGACTGAAAGAAAAGCAAATTTACAAAAAGCGGTTGAGCTTTACGTTCGGGTTCAGTACGATTTCCCAAATTCTGAAAAAGCACCTCAGGCACTGTTCATGGCAGGATTTGTTTCGTCCGAAATGCTGAAAGATTATGATGCCGCTGCTGTACATTATAAAAGATTTATGAAAATCTATCCCGACAATGAGCTTGCGGTCTCTGTGCAAGAGGAGATAAATAATTTAGGAAAAACACCAGAAGAAATTTTGTCTTCCAAAGGTATATCGATTCCGGAAAAAGTCTCGTCTAAATGAAATTCCAGCAGGACTACAGTAAATTATTAGACCCGGAATTCGTTGCAAAGATAGATGGGCTTGATCTTAAGGCACGTTTAGTTGTAGAAGGTTTCATGATCGGACTGCACCGCAGTCCGTATCATGGCTTCAGTGTTGAGTTTTCCGAGCATCGGCAATACATGCCGGGGGATGAAATTTCACGAATCGACTGGAAAGCGTTTGCTAAAACAGATAAATATTATATTAAACAGTACGAAGAGGAAACCAACCTAAAGGCTTACATAATTCTCGACTCAAGCAGATCGATGTCATATTCGAGCGGTTCGATAAGTAAGTATCATTACGGGTCGATTCTTGCTGCCGCTCTTAGTTATTTGATGATTAACCAAAATGATTCCGTTGGTTTGGTTCAATATTCAACAAAATTAGATAAAGTAATTCCACCTCGCGCTTCTCGAAATAATTTAATGGAGATTCTTAAAAGCCTCTCGTCCACACAGCCTGGTAATGCAACTAATTCTGCTGAGTGTCTGAATTTAGTCTCAGAGAAAATAAACAGACGAGGATTGGTTATCATTATCTCTGATTTCTTTGATGATCTCCAAAAAGTCCTAACTGCAATAAAACGATTTCGCTCAAAAAAGAATGAGATAATTATTTTTCAGGTGCTCGATAAGCAGGAACTTGATTTTAACTTCGGGCGAGATTCGATATTTAAAGACCTGGAAACTGAAGAAGAGTTACTAACACAACCGTATCATATCCAAAAAAGTTATCGGGAACTGTTTGATTCATTTCTTAAAAAACTATCGGTTGAGTGTGGAAACAATCAAATTGAATATAATTTGATTACAACCGACCAATCTTACGATAAAGCCTTATTATCCTTCCTAAAAAAGAGACAGAAACTATATTAGCTCTGCAATCATTTTTTTGTAGCTTTTCATGTAGTTGATTGCATCAGCAGATGTTTTTGCCTCGACGATCAATCTGATAATAGGTTCTGTATTTGATTCTCTAATATGAAGCCAATGATCGTTGAAATCAATTCTTAAACCATCGTCCACATTTATTTTTTCACTGGCATATTTTTGCTTGAAATATTTTAAAACGTCATCGGAATTGATTTGATCCAGATGGTATTTGTCTTTAATTATGAAATACTGCGGTAAATCATGTTTCACCTGACTCAGATTTTTATTCGACTCGCTCAAACTTTGTAGGACTAACGCAATTCCAACTAATGCATCACGGCCATAATGAAGTGGAGGATAAATAACACCGCCGCTTCCTTCACCGCCGATAACTGCGGTTATCTCTTTCATTTTTCCTGAAACGTTTATTTCACCGACTGGTGTACGATAAACCTTCACATTATACTTTGCAGCAATATCCTCAACTGCTCGTGTAGTGGAGAGGTTTATCACAACATCACCTGGAGTTTTACTCAAGATGAAATCAGAAACTAATGCGACTGTATTCTCTTCACCAAATGGTTCGCCCGTATCGGTTAAAAGCACCAGTCTATCTACATCCGGATCCACAATAAAAGTTACATCGTAATCTCCTTGCTCGGCTATTTTAATTGTCTCGGTTAAATTTTCCGGGACGGGTTCCGGATTACGCGGGAAAATTCCAGTCGATTCGCAATTAATTCTTGTTACTCTGCATCTCAAATCAGATAACAGTTTTGGAACGACCTCAAATCCAGCTCCATTCACACAATCAACGAGCACATTGAAATTCTTTTTTTGAATTAATTCCGGATTTATAATATCAAGATCAAATATCTTTTGTAAGTGCAATTCCCATGAATTAGAAATAATTTCAGTTTTTCCGATTCCATTCCACTTTTGATATTTAGGCTGAAAGTTATCCACCAAATGAAAATAATTCTTCGCTTCAGTCGGAGAAAGGAACATACCAGAAGAATTCAAAAGTTTTAACGCATTGTATTCAATTGGATTATGACTCGCAGTTATAACTATTCCACCGTTTGCCTTAAAATGTTTGACATAGATTTCAACAGTTGGAGTTGGGCAAATTCCCAAATCCATAACATCGCAGCCGAGAGAATTTAGCGTCCCGATTACAATATCATTAATAAATTCTCCTGTTATTCGTGAATCTCGACCGACTACGATCTTTCCATAATTACAAAATTCAGCAAACGCACCAGTGAACTTAATTAGGTTATCTGGGGATAGCCCATCTCCCACAATTCCGCGGATTCCTGAAATACTTTTAATGAGTGTCGGCATACTAAAAATTTTTGTGTGAAGTTAGTTAATTATGTTCTTCCAATCAATCTGCGACTGGCAGGAGTTTACCCATTTTTTTTTGTGTTCTCTCGATACGCCCCGATTAAAGTAAATCAATCACGTTTCGAAAATCGAGACTACTCGAGAACCTCAAGACCCTTTATGGTTTTCGAGTACCCGACAAACTCTTATTAATTCTTGTCGGGGGTATCGAGAAAACAAGTTCACCTGCATGCCGCAGCAGGCCGTTGCAGATTAGACTATTTTGTCATATCGATACCGATGAAATCGGTAGAGATGTCTTATAATTGATTAAAAATAAAGATTTCTCACCCCGACAAAATTTGTCGGGATCGAAATGACATTACATCTGCAGTTGCGCAACACCCTGCGCAGGCAGGTTTGAATTTATTTTTTACTTTTATATTCTGTAACTAATTATTTTTTAATAAGATATATCGAAAGTGATATTTAGATTTGGGTAAACTCCTGTCGACTGGTTGAATTTGGATTCATTTTCTAATCTTTGTAAATTTGAATTAAACCATGCGTTTCCCAATTATATTTTTATTAGTTATAGCATTCTTAGTTGGATTTAATCCAGCTGAGAAAAAAATGAAACCTGAAAAAGGATTTCCGATCTGGCTGAAAGATAGCTTACATCGAACAGACCAGACATCGGGGATCACATTTCTTGGTTACAAAGGTTCGGAGAAATATTTTCTTATTTGCGACGATATTGGTGACATGTTCCACTTGAAATTGAAAAATGAAAAGGTGAACCTCGAGAAGATTAATCTCGGCGAAAAGGTGAAAAAAGCCTTAAAAAACTATGATAAATGGGATTTTGAAGAGATTGTCTATGACCAGAAAACCAACAAGGTTTTTCTTTCAATCGAAGGGAACGGGAGTAACTATCTGGATGAGGCCGGATTATTTGAATTAGTGTTTAAAGATAATGACGTTTTTAAGGATGAAATAAAAGAGATCAAAAGAGTTGAGTTACCTGAGTGGAAAAAATTGAGCGAGCACTTCAAACCAAATATTGCATTTGAAGGCGTAGCTGTTTCGGAGAATAGAATATTCCTTGGGCTTGAAGGGACAACTATCGGTGAATTATTTCTCGATTCGACTTTTCTTTACATTGTTGATAAGAATTCATTAAAACTTATTCGGGAAATTCCGACAAAGGAACTGAAAATCCATACGATTTGCGGTTTGTATGCAGAGGATGATCATAAGTTGTTTGGTATCGATCGAAACAATAGAAATCTGTTCGTTATAAGATTCGATGAGACTTATTCTGTTAAAGAATTAAAAATTTATCCGCTGGATTTACATGTTCCCGGTAAAGATAATCTACAATACGTTAGTGCATTAGAATCAATTACAATGGATAATGATAAATATATTTATACAATCGATGACCCATGGAAAAAGTTTTACCTTCCCCCTACAGAGGTTCTGAAACAATTGAATCCATCCGATGCAAAAAATTACAAAGAATTCATCCCATTACTATTTAAGTTTAACTCAAATCATATAAGGTAGCAAATGCAAGCAGTACTAAATTTTATTGATAATAACCGTGAAAAATACCTTCAAGAATTAAAGAATTTTTTGAAGATTGAAAGCATCAGTTCAGATCCGGAAAAGAAATCAGAAATGGATCGATGTGCTGATTTTATTAAAGAAAAATTTTCAGAGCTAGGATTGGATAAAATTCAAACTCTCAATAGAGATGGTTTTCAAATCGTCTATGCTGAGAAAATTATTGATCATAATAAACCAACAATTTTATTCTATGGGCATTATGATGTTCAGCCTGTCGATCCAATCGATCTTTGGAAGTCGCCCCCTTTTTCAGGAGAAATACGAGATGGAAAAATCTGGGCTCGCGGTGCTACAGATGATAAAGGACAGCTTCTTACTCACTTAAAAAGTGTTGAAGCATTTTTATCTACTTCAACTGAACTTCCTGTAAATGTGAAATTTGTAATTGAGGGGGAGGAGGAAATCGGAAGTCCTTCACTCGGAAAAACTATTGCGGCACATAAAGATCTTTTGGCATGTGATGCAGTTGTAATTTCCGATACTTCAATGTACGATGATAAAACTCCTTCAATCACATATTCTTTGCGAGGACTTGCTTATTTTCAAATTGGAATAACAGGCCCAAATCGTGATTTACATTCAGGTACGTTCGGGGGTGCCGTTATGAATCCAATTCAAGAAATGTGCGATCTATTGTCAGGAATGAAAGATAAGAATGGTAAGATCACAATCCCGGGATTCTATGATGACGTACTCAAATTAACTAAAGCCGAACGAGATGGATTCAAGAAATTGAAATTCAGTGAAAAAGCCTATATGAAAGTATTAGGAGTGAAGGAACTTTTCGGGGAAAAAGGTTTTACTACATTAGAACGTACTGGCGCAAGACCGACACTCGAGATTAATGGCATTTGGGGTGGCTTTACAGGACAAGGTGCTAAAACCGTTCTTCCGTCAAAAGCTTATGCAAAAATTAGCATGCGATTAGTTCCACATCAAACTCCAAAGAAGATAGAAAAATTATTAAAAGACTATTTGAAAAAAGCTGTTCCGAAATCCGTTACTTATTCTGTTGAAGCATTGCATGGTGGAGAGCCGGCTTTAACATCAATCGAAGGCAAAGCAATACAAGCAGCGGCACGTGCAATGAAATCAACATTTGGGAAGACTCCTGTATTTACCCGGGAGGGCGGCTCAATACCGATCGTTGTAGAGTTTGGCAGGCTATTAAAAGCTCCTGTTGTTTTAATGGGTTTTGGATTGGCAACTGAAAATCTTCACTCGCCAAACGAGCATTTTGATCTTAATAATTTTCATAAAGGGATTCATTGCTCGGCTGCTTTTATGAATGAATTCATCAAACAATAATGGTTGAGAAGAAAACAGAGTATATTAAGCTCAATGAGGAATTTTATAGAGCCTTCGAGAGTTTAGATATCAAGAAAATGGAAATGATCTGGATAAACGATGAAAACGCAATTTGTATTCACCCCGGATGGGAAATCATTATTGGATGGAATAAAATTAAAGAAAGCTGGATGAGAATATTTACAAGTGATTCACTTCTGAAATTTACAATTAGAAATCCTCGAGTGAGTATGTTTTCTGATGGGGGTGTAGTTTCTTGCGTAGAGGAAATATTTGTTTCTTCACGTGAGCGAATTTCACAGACTTTTATTGCTTCAACAAATATCTTCAGAAAAACAGATGCAGGGCTGAAATTAATTTATCATCATTCATCTCCGATAAATTCGAATGATCGAGAGATAGAGTTAAATTATAACTAGAAAATATTGTTCATGCTGAAAAATACGATTGATATATATAAAAATACTTTCCCGAATATCAGTCTCATTGATGATGTATCGATAGCTGCATTCACTGATGAAACGGAAGAAGCATTAAGTTTTTATGAATCGGCAAGTGTTTATGATGCTTCACATTGGGCTATGCTCCGGCTTAACGGGAAAGATGTACTCGATTTCTTCAACAGAGTTTCGACTAATGAAACGAAATCACTACAAAATTATTCTTTAAAAACCACTCTTCTTCTAACAGAAAAGGGAAGAATAATCGATAAGCTAAAACTTATTCGACTTAAGGATGACATCCTCTTGATCGGAAGTCCGAAAAATGCCGAGAGAATATTTAGGTGGATAGGAAAATATATAATAATGGATGATGTCCAGATAGAAGATATAACTGGACAGTTTACGTATCTAAAAATTCTTGGGAGTAAGGTAGAATCTTTCACAGCTTTGTTATTCAATGATCAGATTCAAAGTGCACAGAGTAACAAAGTTTATCAGTATTTCAATCAAAATTTTACTTCGTATGTTTTTAAGACCAATATATTTAAAAACCATATCGGTTATGAAGTAATATCTGAAAAGGGAACTGCAAATGAACTTATAACGTACGTACTTTCCAATTTAGAAATGTTCGAAACTAAATTTATTGGAGAAAAAGCATTCGAGATAATCAGGATAGAACAGGGCGAGCCAAAGTACCCCAATGAATTGAATGATACTGTTAATCCGCATGAGTTAGATTTGATGAAAGATATTAATACTAGCAAGGGATGTTACATTGGGCAGGAAGTTGTAGCAAGGTTGGAAACTTATGATAAAGTGAAGAAAAGTCTTATTGGATTTTCATTTCCACTCGATATTGTGATGGGAAATTCAAAAATATATTTTCATTCAGAAGAAATTGGAGAGATTACTTCCACAATTCACTCGTATAAAATTAAAAAACAAATTGGATTAGGTTATATTTCGAGAAAGGTGAGTTCAACAGGCAATGGAGATAAGTTGCAAATCAAAAATGAAAATGATGAATTGATCAATATCGATTTACATGAATTACCCTTTATAAAATGATGAAAATATATACTAAAACAGGTGATGATGGAACTTCAAGTCTATATGGTGGACTAAGAGTGCCAAAGACTGATAAGCGACTCGAAGCGTATGGAACAGTTGATGAATTAAATTCGTTTTTGGGATTAACTTTGTGCAATCTTAAATCGCTCGAAATTAAAGAAGTCATACAGCAGGTTCAAAATACTTTGTTCAATATCGGAGCGAGGCTTGCGACTCCTACAGAACACCTATCAAAACTGAAGAATTTAGAACAAATTACTGACGATGACGTTAAATATCTCGAATCGAAAATAGATATTTTAGAAAGCGAACTTGAGCCGATTAAAAATTTTATTTTACCGGGTGGAAGTATTGGCAGCGGTTATCTTCATACTGCACGAGCAATTTGCAGGAGATGCGAGAGACGAATAATTGCAATTGCTTCCGAAAAAAATAATCTCGATATTTCTATCAAATACATCAATCGTTTATCCGATTTCTTATTTGTAGCGGCGAGATTTGAAAATAAAGAGTGCAATATTCCTGATACCCTGTGGCAAAAATAAAGTGTTCTTTTACATTTTGGATATTCACATTTTGAGAATTATTAAGATTCTCAATTATCAATTCTACATTCTCAATTACTCAATTGGGGGTGAAATTGGTTTCGACGGTGTCGAAGTGACATTAAACTGCATACCGTGCTTCCGAAGTGCACGCTAAAAAAGTCGGAAAATATAAAAGACAACTATAACTACGCTTTAGCTGCCTAATTTAACGCAGCTACGTTTCATCACTTCCCAGTCTGTCGGGGATTGGTGAAACGACGTCAATGACAGACTCGTCTCAAACCCTATCTGCGGGAAAGGGATCAAATTCTTTGCAGATTATCTGAAGTAAATCCCGTCTGTTGGAGCAACTTCGGTGAAATTAAAAAGCAGAATATGTATGTAGAGGTTTATTGGAGCTCTTCATCGGACCGGGGTTCGACTCCCCGCACCTCCACTAAATAATGCAAAATGAAAAATGCAAAATGTAAAATTTTGTTTGATTAGATAGTTATTGAGATTGTTAGTAAATCAAATTAATTTTGTATCGCATTTCTGAAATGAAATGCCGAAGTGGCGGAATTGGTAGATAAACTGGACTTAAAATTCATTTTACCAACTAAAAGCTGCTCGCTCATGTGAATAATAACTTAAGGGAATCTCTTCGTATTTTCGAATTACAATTCAAAATTAATAATAATAAGATCACCATTAACATCTTTCTAGAAATGTAAAAATTGATTAAATTTGTTTTAGTGTGATTTGCCGAAGTGGCGGAATTGGCAGACGCGCTGGACTCAAAATCCAGTGGAGCTTAAAACTCCGTGCCGGTTCGACCCCGGCCTTCGGTACAAAATTAATCTCACCAAAAATGTTTACACTCTATGCACTAAAGAGTATTTCTCGTAATTTCATTTATGTAGGAATGACTGAGAATTTAGAGGATAGGATCAAACGGCATAACAGTGGG
>JAHJVF010000022.1 GCA_018828505.1 Bacteroidota bacterium
TAACCCCACGCTTAAGAGCGTGTGTTAAAATGGTCATTCCCGTGTAAACGGGAATCCAAAAACTTTGAAATTTGAATGGATTCCCACTTTCGTGGGAATGACAAGTTGAATAAGTGTATTATTCACACAGCCTCTTAAGCGTGGGGTTAAAAAAGAAATCCGTTCATTATGGACTTTAGTCCTCATTTTTTAGTTATTAGAGATGTCCTAAAGTAAAAAAGCGCTCTATAACGCCGCGTTATTCGAAAAGAATAAACGCCGTCTGTCTCTTTGAGTTTTTTAATGTGCAGCCGCGGATCAATCCAATTGTTTCTGAAAAGTTCTTCTTGCCTTTTGAGGATACGTTGTGCATTTTTTGGCAAATGTTCAGCATTGTCAAGAAAATCGTCTGTTTTATGGATTACCATACTATGAACGAGGAAATGTTTTCTGCGATTTTCGTAACGCCTTCTGAATTGCGGAGGCATTCCGATATTCCTCAAGACTTTCTTCAGGAATAGCGAGAACACGTAACAAAACTGTTTTCATTTCGGTTACCTCTCGTCGAAGTGTTTTCATTTCCTTATTGAGTTGTTTTATAAGAATGTCTGTCGTCATAGATTCTTTATTTAATAACTCATAGAGAAAATCTCTACGAGATGATATGTATGTACCGACCTCGAGAGTGAGAGGCACCAAAGTTAATGACTTTAGAATTTGTAGGGCGAAGCGGAGCTTCGCTCAGATAATAATGAGCGAATCTAAGCATTGTTATTAGCAGCGTTACGATTCGCTCTACAAAAAATTTCAAATATCTTTGATTAGGTTTTAGTGTTTGTGTCATAAGAAGTAACCTTTCTTGATTGTTCATTAGTTTTTGTCGTTATTTCAGCAGCAGTCCGCCAAATCCCGCTTAAGAAACAGTAAGACACAAAAAACGTGAAACGGATAGGATTACTGCTTCGTTCCTGTTGTGTGAAGACCTCACAGGTTTCCAAAACCTGTGAGGTCTCTTGTTATTTTACCATTATCATCCTGGTAACTTACGCAGATACTGATGTATGTGTGCGAATGCACTTGTGCCTCATTGCTATTATGTGCAGGCATCCCTTCGGGACCGGACCTTTGTTTTTCTGATCGCAGAAAAGCCATAACAAAATAAAACAAAAATCGAAGTTAAATGCAAATGTATTTTCACATTACAAGATTTTCAAAGTTATACTAAAATATTACGAATATCGAACATAAACGCACTTTTGGACTCGATTTTGTCCGTCAGCTGACGGATCGGAAGTGTCAAAGTCAAGAAAAAACGAAAGATAATTTATTTGAAACGGCACTAGTTTTTATGCGAATGCATGCCTTCGGCAGAGGTGCCCTTAATTAACTTTTTATTTAGAACAATCCGCCGCGGCGGATTCTTTTATTTATCCCGCTTGCGGGACAAACTACGCTACACAACAAAACTTACACGTAAGAATAAAGCCAATCCGTCAGCTGACGGATGCGTAACTTCAGTCAGTTATTAATTATTCACTCACTGTTAAAAATATTTTTCGCCCCTTTGGATACTTTTTCGACAGTCTCGTTATATGGCGTTCTCATCTTAACAGCAACATCTTTTTTGTTTCCGAATAACTGCCGCTAATCATTCTGTAAAAATAAACACCACTTGGTAAATTACTTGCATCAAATTCAACTTCATAAATTCCAGCTTGTTTATATTCATTTAATAATGTTTTTATTTCTTTCCCAAGTATATCATAAATTTTTATTTGAACTAGCTCTGAATTGGGTAATGAGAATTTTATTTTTGTAATTGGGTTAAATGGATTAGGGTAATTTTGATACAATTTAAAATTTAAGGGAAAATTAAAATTATTTTTCTCATCAATAAATGTTAATCCTCCATTGGTGGTTTTTAGGATGATTCCTGATTGCCCAGTAGCCCATCCTATATTTGAATTGATGAAATAAATTGAAGTTAAATATCTATTAGTTCCACTTGATTGACTTAACCAATTTGTACCACCATCTGATGTTTTAATAATTGTCCCATCATCTCCAGCGGACCATCCATTCTGAGAATCATTGAAAAAAACTGACCATAACGTTTTGGTTGTACCACTAGACTGGGTTACCCAAGTAGTTCCCCCATTTGTAGTATTAAGAATCATCCCATACCGACCGACAACCCAACCTGTGGATGAATCCACAAAGAAACATGATAATAATTCATTCCCATGGCCAGTATATTGCAGCATCCAATTAGAACCTCCATTTGTAGTTTTATAAATTTTACGTTCCGATGATACTACCCAACCGGTACTAACATCACAAAAATGGATGGATGTTAGATCCCAAGCTGTTCCTATTGTTTGACTGATCCAGTTTGAACCTCCATTTGTAGTTTTTAAGAAAGTTCCATTTCTTCCAACAATAAAACCGATAGTTGAGGAAACGAAAGTCACTGAATTTAAAGTCTGCGTTGTTCCACTTGATTGAGCTATCCAGTTATTGCCACCATCTGTTGTTTTAATAATCGTTCCATTTATTCCAACAATCCAGCAAGTATTGGCGTTGAGCACATAA
>JAHJVF010000127.1 GCA_018828505.1 Bacteroidota bacterium
AATCAAAAATCCAAATCCATCTAACTCTTGACCAATATCTTGCTTTTTGAAAAGTAAATTCATCACAATTACCGGTGGATAGTAAATTGAATTCAAATGATTGCTCAATTTACCGTCGAGTGGTTCAAGAACTTTTGAAACCTCGTAAGCAGGGATTGTGAATAAAACTCCATCAGCCGTATAGAACTTTGTCCGATTTTCAACGGAAGTTTCAATTTTCCATTTTCCATCCGTCAACTGACGGACATTTTGAACTTTTTGAACTGATTCGTTTAAGACAACAGAATCCTGAAGAAATTTAAATAGAGCTTCAGGCAAAACTTTCATTCCACTTTTAAAAGAAAACATTTCAGCGTTTTGTTTGGACTTCTCTCCACGCTTTTTTCTTTCTTTCTTACCCTTAATCATACCTTTAACCAAACCACCGTAGACTTCTTCCAACCGATAGAGTTTTGGAAATGCACTTTTCACACTTAACTGTTCAGGATCACCAGCAAAAACTCCAGAAACAAAAGGATTTATTGCATAATCTAGAAATTCTTCACCGAGTCTTCTTCTCACGAATTGAGCAATGCTCTGATAGTAACCATCCTCAGATTTGCGGATGAAGGGTTCAAGAAATAGTCGCAATTTACCTTTTGTGGAAAACAATTTTGATTGAATAAAACTTTTTGGATTCATCGGAAGAGGATGAAGGATTTCATCTCTTAAAATATATCTTTTATTAGCGGATGGATTCGCATAACAAAATTCCCCTTTCAGATTCAGTTCTTCTACCAATTGAGAAATAAGGGGAGTTGTTTCTAAACCTGAATTTGGCCCAGAGTCAAACAATGTTCCGTTATTACTTAATGTCTGAATATTTCCACCAACGACCGATTCTTTCTCAATGACCGTAACATCAAAACCACTTTTTTTCAGCCAGTATGCTGTTGTCAATCCGGTTATACCTGCACCGACGATTACAATCTTTCGCAAATTTCCTCCTTGAGTGCGAGAATGAACAAATCAGAATCATTCAATCCGGTCATAACAAAATAATTTTCAACTCCGGCTTCTTCGGCGATGTGCCGGTACTCAATATCAAGCTCGTATAAAGTTTCAATATGATCTGATACGAAACTAATCGGAACGATTAACAAGTTCTTTTTCCCGGTTGAAATCAATTCACGAATTTTACCTTTCGTTGAAGGTTCAAGCCACTTGACCGGTCCAACTTTACTCTGAAAACTCTCATGATGTTCGTGAGAATTATGTCTCGCTTGCATCACTAAACGAATCGTCTCACGAATTTGATCCGGATATGGATCCCCTTTTTTAACAAAACTTAAAGGAATACCATGCGCACTGAAAAGAAATTGAACAGAATTCCGAACATCATCTGGAAATTTTAGAAGTGCTTCATCAATTCGTTGATTAAGTGCATGCACGTAAAATTTATTCTGATAAAAATTCTTAATGAAAATCTGTTCAACACCTGCTGAGTTAAAGACTCGCTTCCATTCATTAAATGATGAACCTGTTGTCGAAAATGAATACTGCGGATAAAGGGGCAGAAGAATAATTTTCTTATATCGTTTTTCGGAAATCTGTCTTGCAACATCTTTGATCAAAGGATGCCAATATCTCATAGCAGTAAAAACATCAACATCTTCAAATCCTTGTTTCAAAGTTTTTTCAAGAAGGGATCGTTGTTTTTCCGTCCACAGATTGATCGGTGAACTCCCTCCGATAAGTTTGTATTCTTTACGCACTTTCGGTGAACGACTCTTTGAAATTAATTTTGCGATCAATTTCTGAAATACAAGAATATTAAAAATATCCGGATCACTGAAGAGATTCTCTAAAAACGGCTGAACAGCTTCGAGATTATCGGGCCCGCCGAGATTTAACAACACTATCGCAGTTTTTTCATTCATATACTATACCGTCCTTGAATATTTCGCCTTATCCTCATGACGTTCGATATAACCGTCAAAAATCATTGCGATGTTTCTAATCAGAAGTCTTCCCATTTCGGTTACTTGAATTGAGTCGGAATTAATAACTAACAAATCATCATCAACCATCTTTTCAAGATTTTTCAATCCCCAATTAAAATATTTATTAAAATAAATTTTCAATTCATCTTCAATTTTGGGAATATTTAATTCAAAGTCACACATCAGTTTCATAATAACAAACCGCCGAATTTGATCATCGTCATTCAATCTATAACCTTTCCATGTCGGTAAAGTTGAGCTGTCAAGAGCAGTAAAATACTCCTTTTCCGTTTTGTAGTTTTGAGCGTAAATATTTTCTAACTGACTGATCGCTGTAATTCCAAAAGCAAAAAGATCGCATCCAGCATTCGTACTGTAACCTTGAAAATTACGATACATCTTCTTCTCACGTAATGCAACTGCCATCTCATCATCAGGTTTGGCAAAATGATCCATTCCAATAAAGACGTATCCCGCAGAAGTCAATTTCTCAATTGTCAATTTTAATATATCAAGTTTTTCTTCAGGAGTAGGTAAATTTTCAGGATGAATGAGAGCTTGATGTTTTTTCATCCACGGAACGTGAGCATAATTAAAGACGGCGATTCTATCCGGAGAAATATCAATCGTAGCATCCAATGTCTTTTGAAATCCATTAAGACTTTGAAAAGGAAGACCGTACATCAAATCAAGATTAATACTAAGGAATCCCAATTCACGAACCCAGCCAACAACTTCCCTTGTCATTTCTTCTGGTTGAATTCTATTCACCGACTTCTGTACCTGTTCATCAAAATCCTGGACTCCCATACTAATGCGATTGAAACCTCCCTCTTTTAGGGCAATAAGATGTTCTTTCGTAAGTCCACGAGGGTCGATTTCACAACCATTTTCAGAACCCGCATTAAATTCAAATGAATTGTTTATGTACGAAATTAAATATTCGATTTCTTCAGGAGTTAAATGCGTTGGAGTTCCCCCGCCCCAATGGAGTTGAGCAACTTTTCGAGTCAGAGGAATATATTTTTTTAATAGGTCGATTTCTTTTAATAAATATGAAATATATTTTTTCACGCGATTACGATCACGAGTAATGAGCATATTGCAGCCGCAGAAATAACATAGCGTATCACAAAATGGAAGGTGAAAATAAAGTGATAAATTCGGAAGGGAGTTACCGTTTTGTGTTCGTACAATTTCATCAGCGAAACTTTTATGTGTAAAACTCTCATCGAAATGCGGAGCCGTAGGGTAACTCGTATACCGGGGACCCGGTACATCGTACTTTTTCAATATGTCTGCATTGATTATCATCTCTTACTTTTTTCCTTAACATAATCGACAAGGAATTTCAATTTCGCGGGATCAGTGTCAGGATGAATTCCATGGCCGAGATTGAAAATATGTCCATTATTCTTACCAACCGCGGTAAGAATTCTATCTGCCTCTTTAGCAATCACTTCTTCAGACGCATATAGAATTGTTGGATCTAAATTACCTTGAAGAGCAGCTTTGCCTCCGACTTTTCCAATTGCTTCTTTAATATCAATCGACCAGTCAAGACCGATGACATCGGTATTAGTTTGTGTTAATTTTTCAATCGATGATCCGATCCCTTTTGAAAAAAGTATAACCGGTACATCTGTTTTTAGTTTCAATCCTTCAACTATCTTGGACATGTACTGCAAAGAGAACTCTTCAAAGTGATGAGGCGAAAGAATTCCACCCCAAGTATCAAAAATCTGAACGAGATCAGCACCGCTTTGAATTTTGGCAAGCAAGTAGTCGATTATATTGTCAGCCATCAGTTCCAAAATTTTATGTGCCGTTTTTGACTGTTGAAAGATAAAGCGTTTTATATTTGAAAACGATTTCGAAGTTTTCCCTTCGACCATATATGTCAGTAAAGTAAATGGCGAACCGGCAAATCCGATGATTGGAACCCGTCCATTCAATTCTTTTTTAGTCAGTGCGATTGCATCTAAAACATATTTTAATTTTACAGATGGATCTATTCTTAATAATTTTTCTGAATCCGCTACGTTTCGAATAGGATGGGAAAATACGGGTCCAGTCCCTTCTTCAATATTTAATTCCATTCCCATCGCTTCAGGAACTACGAGTATATCGGAGAAAATTATGGCAGCATCGACACCAATTATATCAACAGGTTGAATGGTAACTTCTGCTGCGAGTTCGGGAGTTTTACACAGCTCAAGAAAACTTACTTTTTTACGAATCGCACGATATTCGGGAAGATAGCGTCCGGCTTGGCGCATTACCCAAATGGGCGTTCTTTCAACATCTTGCTTTTTGCAAGCTCTTATTATAAGATCATTCATTAACATCTATTTCTCTTTCTTGAAATAATTTATAACAGAATTCACTAGTCCTTCAATTGTATGTTCAGTTGGAAGAATTTTAACTTCGACACCAAATGATTCGATTGCATTTTTTGTTGTTGGACCTATTGCGGCAATCACTTCACTCTCAAAATATTTTGCAGGTTCCTTTACAGCGAATATCTTTAAATAATTATTGAATGTAGATGGGCTGGTGAAAACAAATACATCAATATTTCCATTCTGCATTTTCAAGACGGCTTCTTGAATTTCACTCAATTCAGGTACAGCAATATCATAAACCGGGACGCTGTTCACGATGGCACCCTTACTGCTCAATGCAATGGAAAGTTCATCACGCCCGATTTCGGACTGCGGGATAAGAAATTTTTTTCCTTTAACTTCAGAAAGATCGATTTCTTTTAATACTCCACTCGAGCTGAATTCTTTCGGGACAAGATTTACATGAATCCCATTAGAGAGGCATTCAGCTTCGGTTTTGGGTCCGACGGCAATTATATTATACAAACCAAAATCTATTTTTAATTCATGATATTTTAATCTTTTCGTAAACCACTTTACTGCGTTAGCGCTCGCAAATATGATTGAGTTGAATGTTTCCAGTTCTTCAATGGCTTCGTCACATTTTCTCCATGAACTTGGAGGAACTATCTTTAGGGTGGGGATAGTAATAACTTCTGCTCCTCTCAATGTGAATGCCAAAGCGGATTCTTCAGATTGCCCGAGAGTTCTTGTTAACAAAATTGTTTTTCCACTTAATCCCGATTCATCTGACTCCGGTGAAAGAATACCGTCCTTAATAAAATCAACTAAGTATTGTCTCTCGCCGATTAGAATGTCATCATACAGATCTTTACCAATATTTCTCTGCACAGTGGAATATATTATTCCGAGAATAATGTCAGAAGTTAAACATGGATCGACCTGACGAAAAACTTTTGTTTCGATCCCTTCTTTTATGATATTGAAAAGCATTACCTTTAATTGAGACATTTTATCCTCAATCTCAATGTGGTTGCTTGACTGTAATTTCAGTCTTGTCCGCTGAAACAGTAAAAAGAAATTTTGATATTTCATCATGAACATGAAAACGTGCAAGATAAGCCCATTCAAGTCCTCAAGAACTGAAACCTGCTCATCAATCTTTTTTTGCAGTTCGTTTATCAGTTTACTCAATCGCGTATCAATGATGGAAAAATATAGCTCTTCTTTGGATTTGAAATAATTGTAAATCGTCCCCTTAGCTATATCTGCTTTCTTCGCAACCAGTTCCATATTGACTTCATGAAAGTCATTTGCTGAAAATAGAGGTGCTGCAATCTCGAGAATCAATTCCCGCTTGTTCTGTTTAGACTGCATTTTTGATCTAGTTTCAATCATTGAAGTCTTGTCTGTTTGATGATTTCACGAAGAATTTTTCCCGCGCCTGCACTTAATAACTTGTCGGCAAGTTTTTCACCTAATTTTTCAGGTTCATTCATTGAACCTGAGACTTGATGTTCAAAACTAATCGAGCCGTCTAAAGATAAAATTCTTCCAGTTAATAAGAGCTTTTTGTTCTTTACGAAACCGTAAGCAGCAATTGGAACCTGACATCCTCCTTCAAGTTTTCTTAAAAAAGCTCTTTCTGCTTTAACAGATATTTCTGTGTTTAAGTGATTTATTTTTTCAAGATGAGAAATTAATTCATGATCCGACGCTCTGCATTCTACAGCTATTGCCCCTTGTCCTATAGCAGGAAGAAATTGTGATTTTGGAATTACACTTGAAATATGTTTTTGAAGACCTAATCTTTCCACTCCTGCGGCAGCTAGGATTATTGCATCCCAATCTGAATCCAAATATTTCTGAATTCTTGTTGGAACATTTCCTCTTAATTCGAAAACTTGTAAATCGGGTCTCAAATGTAAGAGTTGTGCTTTTCTTCTTAGTGATCCGGTTGCGACTGTACCGTTAAAGGGAATTCTTGCGATAGTGAGATTTCTTCTTTTCGAAATTATAACATCATTAATCTTATGACGCTTTGTGATCGCTCCAATGATTAATCTGCCATCCAATTTAGTTTCCATATCTTTCAGACTGTGAACAGCAAAATCAATTTCTCGGCTTAATAATTTATTTTCCAATTCTTTTGTGAATAGCCCTTTATCTCCGATTTTCGAAAGTGCAACGTCGAGAATTTTATCCCCTTTTGTCTTAATTATTTTCAACTCGATTCTAATATTCTTTACACGTTTTTCAAGAAGCGACTTCACGTACTCCGCCTGCCATAGAGCCAATTCACTGCCACGGGTTCCGAGAATAAATTTTCTATTCACTTTCGTTACCTTTTGAATTTAGATTGAACATTTCTTTAAGAATATTAATTTTTAGCTGAAGCTCTCCTTGAGTATCAACCTGATCTGCCGATTTGCGAAGATAAACTGTCGGATTATGCAACAGCTTATTCATAATTCTTTTCGTGAGAAGCTCAAGATTTTCTCTTTCGTCCACGTTGAATTTATTCTTAAAAGTTTCAAACTCTTGCGAGCGTACCGACTCGAATTGTTCCCGAATCGCTTTTAAGATCGGAGAGATTTGTAAAGAGTTGTACCATGAGAATAATTCAATAAGTTCTTCCATAATTATTTTGTTGATGGAAGGGAGAAGAACTTTTTTTCCTTCGATGCTTAAATTTACCATCGACTGCAGCGAATCAATATCATTATAAAAAATATTTTCGATGTCTTTAATATTCGAATCAAAATCTCTTGGAATCGCGATATCCATTATACAAACGGGTGCAAATTTTCTCTTCCGCATTACTGAATTCATTTCCTCGCGGCTAATAAGGATCGATTTTGAACTTGTAGCAGAGATAATAATATCAAATTCATGTAAGCTATTTTTCAGATTTTCGAACGGAAGAACTTTTGCTTTGTTCTTTTCAGCAAGTTTTTCCGCACGAGATGATGTGCGATTTGAAATAGTAAGATTACTAACTTTTTTCTGAATCAAATTTTGAATAGTTAGTTTTCCGGTTTCACCAGCTCCGATAACGAGAACGGATTTCTTTGTAAGATCAGAAAATATTTTTCCGGCAAGCTGTACTGCTGCAGCACTAACTGATGTCGGACCTTCAAATAAATCGGTTTCTGATTTAACTCTCTTTCCAACCTTTAATGCAGATTGAAAAGCTTTCTGTAAATAAGTTCCAACAGAGTTTTCTTCAACTGCGATATTAAACGAATCTTTTACCTGTCCTAAAATTTGTTGATCGCCTATTACTAATGAATCAATTCCCGCGGTAACATGGAATAGATGGTTCACCGCACCACAAGAAAAGTAATTCAGGAAATTATTGGAGGTAATGCCTTCGATCGGTTTTTTGTCTAACAGGTAGTTCTGAATATCTCGAAAAGTCGTTGATTGGTCAGCCGGTATACCATAAATTTCTGTACGATTGCAAGTTGAGAGAATACAAGCTTCTTTAAATAAGGACTCCTTCAGCTGACGTAAATTTTCTCTAATTTCATTCTCAGAAAAATATAGTGCTTCTCGAAGTTCGATAGGTGCAGTCTTATGATTTATCGTTACTGAAATTAAATTCATCTACTATTCTAATCTAAATTACTTTTTCTTGAAATCAATCATTAATGAAACCTATGAAATCCTGTAAAGAGCAGGTTTAAGATCGTCATAGAAAATATTGCAATAACAAAACCTACCAGCGAGAGATAGATAATTCTCTTTCCTCTCCACTTTGCATATATTTTGGTTATAATACCGATCGCATAAAGAATCCAAATAAAAATAGTTACGATGAGTTTTGGATCGAAGTAAGAGGCACTCGTGAAGGCTTGCGGCATCCAGATCAATCCGATAGAAATTGCAATCGTAAGCATAATGAATCCTATCAGAGCAGAAGTGTAATTGAGCGACTCAAGCAATTCCAGGTTAGGGAGTCTTTGATAAAGCAAACCAAATCGGTGCAGCTTGATCTGTTTGTAGAGCATCAAGTACAATCCTCCATAAATTGCCGAAAATGTAATTCCTGCATAGCCGGTTAATGCAGTGAAAACATGAATACCTAAATATGGACTTCTCAAAATCTCCTGAACGGTGAGCAGATCCACAATATTCAGAGTTGAAACTATTTGAAACACCATTGGAATAAAGAGAATGAACATTCCGGTATTCCTGACTTCAGTAATTAACTCTAGAATATAATAAGATAGAGTTATTGCGAAAGCGAGAAGTGTGAAGATTTCAAAAATATTTGTAATGGGAACATGATCAAATTCGATTGTCCGTGCCAACAGGTAAAGAAAATGAACGAGAATTGTAAAGAATAATAATATTCTTTTTGCACTCGAAAAACTCTTTTTCGGCTTCCAAAAGTTGAGGGAATATAGGATAAACACTGAAACGTAGAAGAATGGAAGTAAAATGTTGAGGTTATGTATTAATATTTTCATAATTCTGACTGACTGGTCAGTACAAATTTAAAGTAATAATTATCGAATATCAACCATTTTTGCAGTCTGCGAGCGATAGCTCAGGATTCATCTGTGAATTAAGATGGTGCAATTCCTCGAATTTAGAATTCTTTTTTCGGGAGATAAAGAATTAACATGCGGGTTCTCACTTGGATTCAATACAGAATTAAATTTTTATGTCACACCTTCGGAGTTTTGAAACGTTGGGGGTAATTCATTGTTATAAATATTTTACTCCTAATGGAGTAAAGTTCCGTAGGAACGGAATATTTATAGATAACCATTCCAAAACATGATCAAAGCTCCAGAGGAGCGACATAAAAACTCTTTGACTCCCCTGCAAATATTAATTGAAATTATGCCGGAAGTTTCTCATGGACCTGAGATAGCAAAAAAGCCACCCATTGCATTTAATTAAGCGAATTTCTTCGCTCTCACTGATGTAGGAGGTTCAGACAATAGGCGGCTTAAAATTCTATTATTTAACAGAAGTTACGCATATTTGAAAAACTAATACCAAAATCCGAAATCCTAAACAAATTCAAAATACTAAATTTAAAAACCAATAATCAAACGTTGCGTTTTTTGTTAGTTTTTCCTGCCATATCATAGCATTGTCGTGGCGGGGATGTTTTGAGTTTTGTCCGTCAATTGACGGATTGTTTAGTGCTTAGAAATTCGGATTTAGTCCGTCAGTTGACGGATTAAGCTTTTTGCAGCGTTCTACATGATTTTGCGTAACTTCAG
>JAHJVF010000128.1 GCA_018828505.1 Bacteroidota bacterium
GCTTTTTCAAGACAATTAATTACTTCGCTGTTTATACTACGTCTATGAAATTCAGCCCGGCGTTTTAAGTTTTTATAAACCTTTTCGGGAATATTCTTTATTGTAAGAGATGGCATACTATGACTCCTCATTGGTTGTATAATGGTTTCATAACTAAATTTAACATCCGAAGAGATATCTATCAAGTTCGTATTTTTTCTTCGCGAAGATCACCAATTGACTTTTTTCTATTCTTCAAACCATTTCTTGATTTCCTCTTCTCTCTTTTCCAATCCTGACAGCAATCCTAACTTAATTTTCGCTTTCTGACCATTCAAGTGATCTGAAAAAATCACTCCGATTTCTTTCAACCACTTACCAGCACCGTAATAACCGTAAATATCCATCGTTTCACCTGCTGGGCAGCGAGAAGTTAGAACGACAGGAATATTTTTTTCTCGAATATATTTTATCCCATCGAATGCTTTCGGAGGGACATTGCCGACTCCCAACGCTTCAACTACTACTCCTTTTATGCCACTATCGGCACTGAACTTGAAGAACTTTTCAGACATATCGGCATGAACTAAAATTAAGTCTATGTTTCCTTCGATCCTATCGGAAGAAATATATTCTCTTCTCCTGGGAATCCGATTCAAAACTATTTTTCCACCACCGACAAAACCGAGTGCACCGAAATCAAGACTTTTGAAAGTATCGACTTCATCAGAAAATATTTTTGTTACTTCGCTCGCTGCATTTATCTCACTATTCAAACAAACAAGCACACCCAGATTATGACAATTCTCATTCAGCACAACATCGATAGAATCCACTAAATTTCTTTCACCATCCCAATTCGGTTCTGAAGCATTACGCATTGCACCGGTAACAACAATCGGCTTAGTTGAATTGGTTGTAAGGTCAAGTAGGTATGCAGTTTCTTCGAGGGTATCTGTGCCATGAGTAATTATAATTCCTTCAACATCTTCACGAGTAATGATGGAGTTAACAATATTTTTAAGATTCATCATAAGTTCCAAAGTCATATGCGGACCGGGATATTTCCCGAAATCATATATTTCGATATCTGCGAGTTGATTGATACCCGGAATCAAATTGATTATTTCTTTGCCACTTAAATACGGAACAGCTCCGCCGGTTTTTTCATCGATACGCATCGATATAGTACCGCCTGTGAAAATAATTACAACTTTTTTCATAATTCTAAGAGCAAATTTAATTAATTTGAACCTATAACAAAAAGCGTTTCACACAAACAAGATTGACCGTCGATGTCAATTTAGTAGTTCTAAAAAGTTCTCAAATTAATTAGATCACGGAATGAATAGACCTAAAAAAAGTCTTGGACAAAATTTCCTTCAAGATAAAAATATAATAAAAAAGATAATTGATGCTTTTAATCCTACAGAAAATGAAACAATCGTTGAAATCGGTCCTGGTAAAGGAGCTTTAACTGATGAATTGATCACGAAGAAGATAAATCTTTTCGGAGTGGAGATTGATAAGAACTTATGTGAAGAGCTTCGCATTAAATACCCAAATTTGCAATTGGTCAATAAGGATTTTCTGAAAGTCGATTTTGAGAAAGATATTACCAATACGAGATGCCGTGTAATTGGAAATATTCCTTACTACGCCACGAGCCAAATCCTTTTGAAACTTTTTGAGAATCATAGGCTTATAAAAGATGCCTTGATAATGATGCAATTGGAAGTAGCTCAAAGATTGATCTCACAACCGAAAACGAAAGAGTATGGAATTTTATCTGTCTACACAAATTTTTATAGTGAAGCTAAACTTTTATTTAAAGTCTCAAAAAATGTTTTTTACCCAAAACCTGAAGTTGATTCGGCAGTGGTTCATTTTAAATTTAATGAAAAACTTGAGCTTAATGAGATTGAGATTGAATTATTCAGAATAATTATCCGTACGGCTTTTAACCAGAGGAGAAAAACGCTAAGAAATTCGTTAAGGAAACTGATAAATGTCGAGAATCAGGAAAAATTAAAATTCGATTTTAATCGCCGTGCCGAGGAACTATCTTTAAATGATTTTCTTTATCTTGCGAAAAATTTTAAGCCCTAATAAAAATGGCAGAAGAAAAAAAAATAAATAATAACAACCTTCAGGTTCAGGATATCGTTCAAGCAGATGAAGAACTGCTCGAAGATATCTCGAAATTAATTGAATATGAAGATAAGAATAGTCTTCTAACAATCATTGCAGATTTACACCCTGCCGATCTTGCTGAAATCACAAATCACCTAAATCTCGACGATGCAAAATATTTATTTGCTCTTCTGCCGACAGACATAGCATCGGAAGTCATTGTCGAGCTTGATGAGATTCTCCGCGAAAAAATTCTTAGCGAAACCGAAATTGAAAAAATTACCGAGATCGTCGACGAACTTGAAGTTGACGATGCCGCAGATATTGTTCAGGACTTACCAGATCACGTTGCCACAGAAGTCCTTGAAAATATCGATGAAGAAGACTCAGAAGATGTAAAACAAATCCTAAGCTATCCGGAAGACAGCGCCGGTGGTTTGATGAACACAGATTTCCTAGCTGTGAATCACAACGCAACTGTCCAGGATGCTATAAATGAAATTCGTGCTAATTCAGAACTCATCGAACAGATTTATTTGCTTTACATAATTGATGATGATGAGAAACTTATTGGAACTGTACAGTTGAAGAATCTGATCATTGCCGATCCTTCATCCCGTATAAAAACTATTCTTGATGAAGATTTAATTGCTGTCAACGTTCTCGACGATCAGGAAGAGGTCGCACAGATAATGGAGAAGTACGATCTCGTTTCTATTGCCGTACTTGATGAGCAAAAACGTCTGGTTGGACGAATTACGATCGATGATATTGTTGATGTAATCCACGAAGAAGCACAGGAGGATATCGAAAGATTAGCCGGTGTCTCTACTGAAGAGGCTTCGTTTTCTTCTTTTAAAATTTCACGCGGAAGGATTCCATGGCTTTTTCTGGCATTCTTGGGGCAAATGATCAGTGCAGTTGTCCTGTCAAAGTTCCAGGCTTCAATTGAGCAGATCATTACTGCTACGTTTTTTATTCCAATTGTGATGGCAATGGGGGGAAATTCAGGTACTCAAGCAGCAATCGTGGTAGTACGCGGGCTTGCTATGGGAAGCATAAGGACTTCAAATCTGAAAACAAGACTTGCTAAAGAATTTGGAGTTGCTTTGCTTAACGGATTTGTTTTTTCAGTTTTGATCTTTTTGGTAACTTATTATGCCTGGTCGGAAAACCCAAGGTTCAGCTTAACTTTATCTTTGTCGTTATTAGTTGTAATGATAAATGCAACACTGATTGGTGCACTCATTCCACTTCTTCTCGAAAAGC
The DNA here is from genome assembly GCA_018828505.1 of Bacteroidota bacterium. Classification (GTDB taxonomy): domain Bacteria; phylum Bacteroidota; class Ignavibacteria; order Ch128b; family Ch128b; genus JAHJVF01. The sequence continues at coordinate 3,382 of JAHJVF010000128.1, forward strand.
TTAATATCGATCCTGCACTTGCAACTGGACCGTTTGTTACTACTTTAAATGATATAATTGGATTATTAATTTATTTTGGATTTCTTACTGTCATATACCTCAATTAATCTTCATGCAGAAAATTCTCAAGTCACTTAATATCATCGATCTCACCGTAATTGTATTTTACCTTTTTTTAATTACAATGAATTTAATGTTTCATGAACGAGTAATTTATTGGAAAGAATTAGTTGCGATAGAATTGGGAGTAATTTTATTTGTGATACTTTCTGCAAGAAAACATCTCAATTCAAAAAGCTTGATCTGGAAGCACTTTCATTTATGGTATATCGCTCCGCTGATACTTTTTACTTTTAAGCAATTGTATTTTATGGTTCATCCGATTCATCCCACTGATTACGATGAACTTCTCATACAAATCGATAGATGGATTTTTGGCGTCGACCCAACCGTATGGATTTATCAGTTTGCTAATCCAATCTTAACCGAGCTGCTTCAAATCGTATATAATTTATTTTACCTGCTTCCGATCATACTTGGCATTGAACTTGTGATAAAAAAGAGAATGCGCGAGTTCGAGTATGCTGCATTTTTAGTTGTTTACGGATTCTTTCTATCTTACATCGGTTATTTTTCTTTGCCAGCGATTGGACCTCGATTCACACTGCATGATTTTTATGCAATCGATTTAGAGTTACCCGGATTACTTTTAACCAATGCACTCCGTGAATTTGTGAACATTGGTGAATCAATCCCGAGTGGAACGCCAAATCCGGAATTAGCTGTTCAGCGTGATGTGTTTCCAAGCGGGCATACGCAATTAACACTCGTCGTGATGATACTTTCTTATAAGTTAAATGCCCGAACAAGATATTTTTTAATTCCAGCCGGGACTCTTCTTATCATTGCAACAGTTTATCTGCGTTATCATTACGTTATTGATTTAATTGCCGGATTTGTTTTTATGTTACTTACTTTTTGGAGCGGTAAATATTTGTATAAGTGGTGGAATAAATATGTCGGGAAAGAGATTTTGAAATTGAATTGAAATCGTATTGAGTTGATTCAATCAGCTTAAATCATAAAAGCAAAATACTACACTGATTTTTTTGATGAACATGTTTTTCCGGGGGATATATTAAACAGTCTGAGATCAAATTTTATCTCAATTGCACTGCCCGAATTACTTCAACGATATGCGGGAAATACCTATCCAATCCACAATTCACGTCATTTCGCAGATTACAATTTCCAGCATCTGTTTCATTCTTGCACGAAACACACACATAATCATGAAGTGCTTCGATGTAGTCTTCAGTTCTATCACTATCAACTGAATTGACGGCTGCGACTATTTTATCAATGTTCAACTCCACAGCACAAAATTCTTCATCCGTCATTTTGCATTGACCGCTCTCATCGCTATCGACACAAATCGTACAGACTTTTTCTTTTATTGCCTTTAAGTATTCTTCCATAGTATTTTGTCTTTGATTTTGAAAAAATATAGGAAAGATGGATTCTAAAATCAATTTAAACTCTGATACCAAGCGCGAATACGTCAAAAGGATGTTCAACTCCATTCACAAGACTTACGACCTGCTTAATCATACACTCAGTTTTGGTATCGACATTTACTGGCGAAAGAAAGCTTTGAAAAACCTCTCTGTGCCGGTAACTGGAATTTGTCTCGATTTAGCAGCCGGAACGGGCGATTTTGGAATTGAAGTTCACAAAAAGTTTGGATCTAGAGTGATAGGATTTGATCTTGCAAAAAATTCACTGAAGATTTTCAAAGAAAAGATACAAAAGAAAAAATTCTCAAATTCCGATTTTTTATTCGTAAATGGAGAAGCAGAGATTCTTTCAATAAAAGATTTAACTGTCAATCTTATCACGATAGCTTTCGGAATTAGAAACTTTTACGATTCAAAAAAATCTCTTGATGAAATGTATCGGGTGCTGAAACCGGTGGGCATACTAGTTATTCTCGAATTTTCTCTGCCGAAGAATAAATTTGTTCGTTCGATCTACCAATTTTATTTTCAAAAAATTCTACCTTTAATAGGAAAAATAATTTCAACCGATAAATCCGCTTATGAATATTTACCAAATTCCGTCAACTTATTTGAGAAAGAGAAAGATATTACCTCAGAATTGATCGAAGCTGGATTTAGAGCGGTTGCGGTGAAATCTTTAACTCTTGGTATTGTGAAGCTTTACCAAGCTGTTAAATGATAGTTTGACAATTACAGTCTGTTATAGTTTTTAAAAATTCTTTTAACTTTTGAAGAGATCTCGAACGATGGCTGATTTTATTTTTTTCTTCTGAAGATAATTCAGCAAAGGTTAAATCGTATCCGTCAGGTTTGAATACAGGATCATATCCAAATCCATAAGACCCTCGTGGAGATTCCACTATCTCCCCTTCAAAATATCCTTCAAATATTTCATCATATTCAGCAGACTTAAAGTTTATCACGCTCACAAATTTTGCACGATGTGGTTTTGGCTTATTGCTCAATTCAGAAAGAAGTTTATTGTTATTATCCGAGTACGAACAGCTCGGTCCGGCATAGCGGGCAGAATGAACGCCAGGTTTATCATCAAGTGCATCGACCATTAAACCGGAATCATCCGCAATAGTTGGAATGTTTGCAATCGAATAAATTTCATGAGCCTTTTTTCTTGCGTTTCCTTCGAAAGTATCAGCATCTTCAATCACTTCAACATCAATTCCCAAATCATCGAGTGAAAGAATCTCAAGATTATAATCATTTAAAATTTCTCGAATTTCTTTAATTTTATTTTTGTTATTTGAGGCGATAAGTAATTTCATATTTTCCTGTAAGACGAAGCGCCAGCTTCGTCTAACTTAATGTTTGATAGACTAACTTTAGTTCTGTAGGTATCGGTCGAAGCTTCGCCCCGCAAACGGGATGTTCCACTTCGACCTACAATTACCTGTAGGACGAAGCGCCAGCTTCGTCCAAATTAACGTTTGACATAATAATTTTTGTTCTGTTAACATTAGTCGAAGCTTCGCCCCGCAAGCGGGATGTTCCACTTCGACCTACATGTAATTAAATAAACAATTCAAAATTACAATAACTATACTTCCAATCTTCCCACTTCTTACAAAGTCCAGCTTTTACCGGATTATTCAAAACATAATTCACAATTCGTTTAAGCTCTTCTATATCACGAACTACATGGTCATAACTTTCATGTTGCCAAAAGGCACCTGAACGATTGAGAAGTTTGTTGCATTTATTTGCGGTCGATCCCTTTAATTTTCTTAATATCTCAGTAACAATTGGTTCTTGTAGGTCGACATTTATGTCGACTTTAATTTCACTTACATCTTTAATTGGTCGAGATAAATCTCGACCTACAATTGACTCTTGTAGGTCGACATTTATGTCGACTTTATTTTCATTTACATCTTTAATTGGTCGAGATAAATCTCGACCTACAATTGGGGTGAAAACGGCATGAACATGGTTTGGCATTATTGTAAATGCAATTAGATCATATTCTTTTTTATCTCTAATTAAAATTGCATCAAAAACAACTTGCGCAATATTATCTTCTTTTAACCATTTCGGTCCATAATCAGACGAATCAAGCATCTTATCAAACTTACCAAAGTATTTTGATTGATACTCTTTATACTTTTCCTTTTTTACTTTAGCATTATCAATACCGGCAATAGTTTTAAGGTCTCTTTCTCGTTCCTCTTTTAACTGCAAAATAACTTTTAAAGGTAATGAATCTGTTAATCTAAAAGTAACAAAGAAAGTATAACCAATCGGTTGGTAATGAGGTAAATGTCTTTCGTAAAATGTTTTTATATTTTTCACTAATA
>JAHJVF010000129.1 GCA_018828505.1 Bacteroidota bacterium
ATCCCAAATCCCGTTAGGGATGAAATTATTATAGCAAAAGTACCGACATACAATTAAAATCCCGTAGGGATGATATAATGATCTCAATTTATAAAAAGAACAAACAAGATAATATTAACAAAAAGTGCTTAATGATGTCTCTTTTTACATCTTTTCACAGTTAAGATCATCGCGTAATCTTTAAAAGCTTAAAATTAAGTTGACGCTAATGCGATAGCTATCGGGATGATTTTTTCTTTGGTCGTTGACTTATGGTAGTGTTCGGCGATATTGTTTGATACGGATGAAGACGAACGCCTGAGCTGATCAACAGATCGATACAATTCATCTCGCGGGAATGATTTTGTAATTTCATGAACCTTTACTTCTAAGTCTTCCGCAAGCTTATATATCCATAAATTTTCTAATCCCGTAGCCATTGCTGATGCTTATAAACTATTAAACTATAACTTGCAACTAATGAACCCCGTTAGAAATATCAATACATTAAGAATTATTATTCAAAATAATGACAGTTTCTAACGGGGTGAACTAAAACGAAAAACCAAAAACTAATAACTATTATACATGTACGCGTTTTTTCAAACATTAATTTTTAAAGAGTTCAAGTAACTGAAAAATTTTGATCTTCAATTCCTTTCTGTGACAGATGAAGTCGACAAAACCTTTTTCAAGCACGAATTCAGACGTTTGAAAGCCTTTCGGTAAATCTTTTCCAGTTGCTTGTTTGATAACGCGTGGACCTGCAAATCCAATTAAAGCTCCGGGTTCGGCAATAATCACATCACCGAGCATTGCATAGCTTGCTGTAGTTCCGCCGGTGGTTGGATCGGTAATTATTGATATATAAGGAACTTTTGCCTCGGCAAGTTGAGATAATCGTGCACTCGTCTTTGCTAATTGCATTAACGAAATCGCTGCTTCCATCATTCGTGCACCACCGCTTTTTGAAATAATAATCAGTGGTTTTTTAGTCTTTGTTGCTTTCACAATTGCACGAGCTATTTTTTCTCCCACAACCGAGCCCATACTTCCACCAATGAATGCAAAATCCATTATTGCAGCAACTACATCCTCACCTTCGATTTTGCATGTTCCGGTTCGAACTGCATCATACAAGCCGGTCGATTTTATTGCGTCTTTAATTCTATTCTTATATGGTTTTGAATCTGTAAAATCAAGAGGATCGGCAGAAGTCATCTTCTTATCCATTTCTTTGAACGAGCCTTTATCAAATAGAATTTCAATGTACTCAGCACTTCCGATTCGGAAATGATAATCGCATTTAGGACAGGTGTGGGAATTTTGCTCTAATTGTTTTTTATGAATTATTTCATTGCAGGAATCACACTTTACCCACATTCCATCCGGTAATTCTTTTTTCGTCGTATTTGATTCAATATTGTTTTTTGTTCTTTTAAACCACGCCATAATAATTTCCTTTACCTTTTAACAACTTCTGCTCTAATGCTAAGATGAAATTCCGGAATATCCGGGTCATTTGTTTTAACAGTTACCATTCTTGAAACAGCACCTAACCTATTTACGGTATCCATTTCAACACGTATCTCACTTGATTCACCTGCTTGGAGTTTACGTTTTTTGGGAATCGCCGCAGTACAACCGCAGGATGTCTGAATGTCTTTTATTTCAAGAGTATCATTACCAACATTTTTGAATTTGAAGATTGTTTCATAAACCTTTCCTTCTTCAATTATTCCAAAATCATGGATGATTTTATCAAACTCAATTTTCGGTTGAGGAGTTAAATTTTTCTTTTCATCACTCGTGATCACGTCTGCTTTTATTGTAACTGCTTTTTGCGAATTCATCGGATCGTTACTGTAAACATTAATCGTATTTGTCTGTTTGCCGAGCTTTCCTTTTGAGTCATAGGTTACCTTCAGAAATCCTTTTTCTCCGGCAGTCAGCGATCTTTTTGTTAACAATGCCGCCGAGCACCCGCAAGATGATGATACATTTAAAATATTTAACGTGTCGCCTCCGCTGTTTGTAAATTCGAAGGTGAAGTCTATGACCGTACCTTGTTCAATTTGTCCGAAATCATGACTCTCCAAATTGAACTGGATTTGCGGAGTAATGAATTGAGCTACTGAGATTTCAG
>JAHJVF010000130.1 GCA_018828505.1 Bacteroidota bacterium
AAAATCTTACTCCTCCCAAAAGACCCAAACGATTCAAAAGATTGTTTTGTTGAGATACGAGCAGGTACAGGAGGAGAAGAAGCGGCGTTATTTGCCGCAAATCTTTTCAGAATGTATTCACGTTATGCTGAAAATAAAGGCTGGAAAACCGAACTCATCGATATGAACGATACGGGAATCGGAGGTTTTAAAGAAGTGGTTTTCTCTCTTCAAGGCGATGGCGCGTACGGTGAAATGAAATTCGAAAGTGGTGTTCACCGTGTGCAGCGTGTCCCTCAAACCGAAGCAAGCGGCAGAGTTCATACTTCAGCGGCATCTGTCGTTGTTCTTCCTGAAGTTGAAGACGTTGAAGTAGAGATAAATCAGAACGACTTAAAGATAGATATTTACCGCAGCGGAGGTGCAGGCGGACAAAACGTCAATAAAGTTGAAACTGCTGTTAGGATTACACATTTACCTTCCGGAATAGTTGTTCAATGTCAGGACGAACGCTCGCAGCTAAAGAACCGACAGAAGGCTATGAAAGTTTTAAGGGCTCGGCTTTACGACAAGCAGCTTGCGGAACAGAACAAAGAAGTCGCTGCGCAGCGCCGCTCAATGGTTCGCAAAGGAGACCGAAGCGATAAAATTAGAACCTATAATTTTCCCCAAAACCGCGTAACAGACCACAGAATCGGATTAACTCTCTACAATCTTTCCGACATAATCGATGGAAATTTAGATGAACTGATTGAAAAAATAAAGTTAGCTGACAGAACCGATAAATTGCAGCAGGGATTGCAAGTTTGATTCAGTTAGGAACAAACTTAATTTGAAAACGTTTCGATGTGAAATTATTTAGGTTTTGATGTACCGAGTTTTCGTTCTTTTACTCTTTTTCTTTTCTGCTCTTTTTTCTAAAACAGATTCCCTCTTCATTTACCATATAAATATTACCAATCCTAAATCTGAAATATTCCATATTGAACTTCACACACCCCAAATCGACTCTCAAAAAATTACATTCGGAATTTCTGTTTGGTCGCCGGGTTCATATTCAATCAATAATTATTGGGAAAAGATACAAAGCTTAAGAGCATTTGATTCTCTGAACAATGAACTTGAAGTCGATCGAATCGATTCGATCAGATGGCAGATAAACAATGCACAAGCATTAAAAAAAATATCATACAAAGTAAAAGATTTTGACGATGCAGATTTTCTTGATACAAGTGAGCTCGACTCAACATTCGGTTACTATAACGGCACTGCACTCTATCTCCTTCCTATAGGTTATGAAAACTATGAGTATCAGATCGACTTTAATTTGCCAGAAGACTGGTCAGTCGAAACTTCACTCGATTCAATCTCTCCAAATTGTTTTAGAGCGAAAAGTTATGATGAGTTGGCAGATTCACCCGTTTTATTTGGCGCGAATTTTAAACGGTGGGATTTTGTCCACGCCGGAATTGATTTTTCTCTCGTAGTAAAAGTGAATAGCGACTTTTTCCCCGACAGTTCAATTGCCATAATCAAAGAAATTGTTAACGCTCAAACAAAATTCTTTTCGGATACACCGGTTACAAAATATAAATTTCTTTTTAATTTCAATGAAAATTCCGATCGATTTAGAGGATTTTACGGAGCTTTAGAGCATTTGAATTCATCTGTTTATTATTTGCCTTACATTCAAAAGTACGAACTTGATGTAAGGAACAACTTTATCGGGTCAACGATCTCACATGAATTTTTTCACATCTGGAACGTGAAGCTTCTTCGACCGAAAGAGCTGCAAACATTTAATTACTTCGAACCCGTAAGAACAAATCTTCTTTGGTTCAGCGAGGGTGTAACGGAATATTACTCAAACTTATTAATGGTTCGAAATAGGATCGTGCCGGAAAACAAATTTTGGGTAGATATCCATAACAAGACTGAAGAGTCCGGATTCGTGCAATATTTAGATGGAGGAAACAGTCTTGCTGAAATAAGCGAAAATGCACCGTTCAATTCATTTTATTCTTTTTATTCGAAAGGAGCTTTGATTGGATTTTATCTCGACTTGAAAATTCGAAAATTAACCGACAACGTCTTCTCTCTTGACGATGTTATTAAAGTTCTATATGAAGGTTATGCAAAGAAGAAAATCGGATTTACCGAAAACGATTTGATTACAATTTTAAACTCCTTAACCCGCACCGATTTTCGAGGTTTCTTTAAAGATTATATTCACTCATCTGAGGAGTTACCTCACGATTATTTTCTTTCTCTTGTAGGATTAACCCGCAAGAGAATGCTTCCCTATTTTGGAATTCATTTTTTCCTAAATGATAATGATGAAGCTGTAATCGATTATGTTGAAGAAAATTCTCCCGCAGCAAAATCAAGGATAAAAGAGAATGATATTCTTTTGAGAATCAATAATTTTGAGCTAAATTTAATCGAGGATGTTGAATCAAAGATCTATTCTATTACACAATTATTACAGGATCTTCCAGCGGATAGCGCCGCAACGTTTCATATCCGACGCGGAAATAAAAAAATAAATCTCAGTGTTACACCAATTCTAAAAGAAAGAGAATTATCAAAGCTTATCGATGTTGAAAATATTTCTGATGAACAAAAGATATTTAGAGAAAAAATATTGTATGGGAAAAAATAAAGTTCTGCCGCTATTAATTGTTTTGTTTATCTGCAATTCCGGTTTTGGACAAAGCGTTGATTGGGAAAGAGTTCATAATTTTACAACCAAAGGAATTGACGAACTTTATGGATTGAAAGTCCACTCGGCTGTAAAATATTTTGATGAAGTAATTTTAACCGCACCAAATGATCCGCGCGGACACTTTTTCAAAGCGATGGCTTATTACTACAAATATTTTCTTCTCTATGAAAAAGAAGATTTCGATAAATTCATTAAAGCCTCGGATGATGTGATAAAAGTCTGCGAGCGGCATCTCAAATATAAATCCAATCCAACCGAAGAAGCAAAAACATATTTTTATCTTGGCGGCATCAAAGGTTATCGCGGAATTATTAAATCACTTTATTCATCCGGTTCTCCATCGCTTTCGGTTCTCAAAGAAGGTAAAGAAGCTTATGAAGCACTCGAATCTGCAATCACACTCAATCCGCAGATGTATGATGCTTATATGGGACTCGGACTTTTCACTTACGTTGTCGGAAGTTTACCGAAGGCATTTCGCTGGATTGCCGGAGTTCTCGGATTTGAAGGAGACAAGAAGAAGGGGATGGAATATCTCCGGCTTGCAAATGAGAAAGGTCTTTACACAAAATACGAAGCTCTTTGGTGGCTGACATCTTTCTATATGGGTGAAAATGATGATGAGAATGCATCAAAAAGTCTTGATGCAGTATTGAAGAAGTTTCCGACGAACACCCTCTATTTGGTGTTGATGGCAAATTTTCAACTGTCGATGAATAAAGTTGATAAAGCTTTTGAATATTTCAGCCGGGCATCAATTGTTCAAGCACCAGAAATGAAAAAACTGACTTATTATTCTTATGCTGGATTGGGCAGGTATTATTATCTAAAAAATAATTTTGAAGAAGCAGCTAAGCACTATGAAAATTTCCTAAGTTTAGTTTCAGAAAAAGATGATAGATGGAGAAATAGAGACAACTCCATTTATAATTTAGGAGTGTGTTACGAAATCTTAGGGCAGAGAGAAAAAGCTTTATCTTATTATAAACAAGTTAAGTACAACGATTTCGCCATTCTTCGAGTGAATAGACCTTTAACAGAAACTCAAAAAGCTATTCTCCGACATTATAACCACGGATTTGCAGTAAATCTTGAAGGCGCTGTCGAAGAACTTGAGAGAATGATTATCCAGAATAACCTCACTATAGATGAATTTGCTTATGCAAGATATATGCTCGGCTCATTATATTTTGTGCATAAGAATTATAAAAAAGCCCTCTCGATATTAAAGGAAATACAAAGCATTAAAATCGAAGATGAAAACTGGCTCAAACCTTATGCGAAATATTACATCGGACAATGCTTCGTAAATCTTAAAGACAAAGCAAGTGCAAAAAAAGAATTTGATAATATCGGAAAATTTAAAGATTATTACGGTGAAAGAAGTCTAAAACGCATGACTCAACGTGCAATCGACAAATTAGATTAAAGGAAATTTTTATGCGGAAAATATTTTTATCTGTATTCATCATCTTTATTTCATCATCTCTTTATGCTCAAACGAGCATCGTTGGGAGCTTGGGAATGGGAGGTGGGGTAATTTTCGGTTCGCTTAATCCAAACATGAAAGATTTGAATGTAGAATTAAAAACCGCCTACTTAAAAGAATTTGAAGGAGGAATATTTGGATTCGGCGGCGG
>JAHJVF010000131.1 GCA_018828505.1 Bacteroidota bacterium
ACACCAATCGAAATATCTTCATTCAACATAATTGCACTTCCGATGCCAATGTTCAAATAATGAGCATTGAAACTTCCCTCTTTCTCGCCTGGTTTTGTTCGGATTTCAATCTCAGATATATTAGTTGAATTTACGGATGCTACAAAACGCTGCCCGAATAAAGAAAAATTCGAGATTAGAAATTCCGAGCTTACATCCTGTATCCATTCGTTGTGCATAAAGCCGACGTTTGAATTTTCAAAAAAGCTTAACAATGCTGGATTGTAACTGATTGAGAATGGCGACCTCGCATGTGTAGTAACAGCTTCAGCGAGAGCAGATTCGCCGGCTCCAACACCAATATTTAAAAACGAAAGACCTGTTTTGCCTGCGTCTGTTTGTGCGAACACAAGAGAGTGAAAGATTACTAATAGTATAATTGTGATCTTTTTCATTAAAAGATTATTCCCATTGAAATTACATGTTCATCAAAAGGTGAATATGCTTCCATAACAAAAGCATAGTTCAATTCGAAATTCAAGTTCCAAAGCGATTGACTCAACTGAAAACCAAAGGACGTCTTCGGGATCATATCAGAATTACTCAGATTTAATCTGTCGAGTCCAGCGCGGAGTTTCAAATAATTCATTAAATTAAATTCACCGCCGAACTTCAAAATGTTAGTACCGAAGTTTGAACTTTCAAAATCTACCGCGACTATTCCCAATTCATTTGGCAGAAAATAGCTTACACCAATTCTTTTCAAAAGTGGAAATTTGTCAATTGTATTACTCTTCCCTTTTTCATTGTAAATCGGAGTAGAATCCCATTGATACTTAGAGTTCAAATCAGCTATGACTGCGCCAACGTACAACTCGTCCATTATTTTAACGATTGCTCCGAAATCAAAGCCAAGCGATGTACTCGACATCTTCTCGAAAAGAGAGTAGTAATACATTTTGGCAGTTAATCCGATTGCTACTCTTTCAGATGGTTTTATTCCGAATGAGAGAAAAAACTGATTTTCAGAAGTTGAGTAAGTTTCCGTTTTTAATCCCGAACCATCACGACCATCGATATTTCCCACACCTGAATTAATAACACCAATACTAACTCCGGCTGTTGAATGTACTTCGTCAGTCGAATTTCCTTCTTCATCTATTTTATAAAATTCAAAACTTCTTCCTACACTCAAGAAATTCAACTTTCTATCTAACGAAAGGAATGTATATCCTAGATTAGCATTATTCTTTTCCTGAAACACAACGAGTGCAGGATTATAGTATGAAATTAGTTGTCCTTCTGTAACAGAGGTCATGGCATTTCCCATCCCAATCCCGCGTGCAGCAAAGCCCACTCGAGAAAATGCACCCGGTGCTGATGAGATCGCGCTTGTCTGAGGTTGAGCAAAGAGATTACTCGCCAATAGGAATACAAAAAAAGAGGAGCTTAAAAATATTCTCAGTTCTAAAATTCTAAGTACTCGAGTTATAAAATATTTTCTCATCTCAACACCATAATCTTTCCGAAGGTCGGTTTAGCATCGCCAATCTCTACTGAATAAAAATAAACTCCGTTTGTAACAATCGAACCAAACTCATCTTTTCCGTTCCATGTTTCTGCCTGCTGGATTAATTTATCGATTGAGCCTAATCTCGGTGCATTTTGAATTATTGTTTTTACCAGATTAAAACCGAAGTCATAAATTCGAATAGTGATTTTTTCATCAGCACCGGAAGTGGTGTATTTGATCTTCACAAAATCAAAATCGGGATTGAATGGATTTGGATAAGAATAAGTTTCTTCTTTAGATGCGACTGGAATATAAGCGAGATAAACGCGCCAAAATCCACCCCATGGTGAACCGGTCTCAGTGGTTTTTGCTAGTCCACTGTTCGAACCAACCCAAATTGTATTTCCTTGACTTGCAACGGAATAAAAAGTATTTGTTTGGATTCTCTGCTTAGTTACCGAATCAACAATTACCGGAGCTTTGATCCAGCTTGAGCCGGTATTATCAGTGCGGAATAAACCATCAGTTCCTGCTGCGTAAGCGATATTATTATAAAATCCAAAATTGTGGAATCGTTGAGTTTTGTTTGAATGAGTCCAAGTCTCCCCTCCATCAGAGGTAAAACTGATTGCATATTCTTCTGAAAGATCCTCCGCTTTCCAGCTTGCTGCGTAAATGTGAATGCTTGAACCGACTTTAGTTCCACTGATTGCAACAACGAAATTTCCGCTTATCCCGTTAGACTGATTCTGTTTAGAAAATTTTCTCCAGCTAATTCCGCCATCGGTTGATTTGTTGATTCCTCCTGCA
>JAHJVF010000132.1 GCA_018828505.1 Bacteroidota bacterium
AACATTACCAACATATCAAGTTCCCTGGTGGAATGACAAAAAATTGAAATTTGTTTTTAAATGATTTTGAGGGGGCTTTTTGCCTCGTAAAAATCCCTGTTTAAAACAGAAAATCCCAATTCTCACTGGGATTTTTTGAGGCGCCGGTCGGATTCGAACCGACGAATAAAGGTTTTGCAGACCTTCCCCTTGAACCACTTGGGTACAGCGCCAAAATTTGGAAAAGTAACATTTTCAATCCGCTTCAGCGAATTGTTAGTAAATTGAGCGGGAAACGGGACTCGAACCCGCGACATCAACCTTGGCAAGGTTGCGCTCTACCAACTGAGCTATTCCCGCATTTTCAAATTTTCTAACTACTAACTTAGTCTATTCTTATCTTTTCTTTTAGAATCCGCAACATCAATCCCGACCTTGTCGGGATTGCGCTCTACCAACTGAGCTATTCCCGCATAAATCAAAAATTTTCATTTTTGCAGTGCAAATATATGATGTATTTGTTCATCATTCAAGATTATTTTTATAGGCATTATTAATATAATTTTACTTTGAAAGCAATTAACAAAATGATTAAATTTTGACATGAATTATTTGGTAATTGCTGTAATTAGTTATTTAATTGGTTCAATACCAACTGCATACATCTTGCTCAAACGATTCAGATCGGTGGATATTCGAAACGAAGGTTCAGGAAATGTAGGTGGCCACAATGCGTATGAAGTAAGTAAATCTAAATGGATTGGTGGTGGTGTTGCAGTAACCGATTTTCTAAAAGGATTAATTGCAGTCTTTATCGCAAAACAAATTGATCCGCAGAATTTTATTCTAATCGGAATTGCGGCGCTATTCGCCGTAATCGGACACTGCTTCTCAGTTTGGATTGGTTTTCATGGGGGCCGCGGACTCGCGACAACTGCCGGTGCAACTATACTATTTCTTCCATTTACGGCAATAATTTGGGGTGTTCTCTGGTTGATTGTGTATCTTAAATTTAAAAATATTCATCTTGGAAACATTTGGGCAACAATATTTACATTCATAATCATTATACTATCGAGCGAAATATTAATTAATTACTCCTATCCCCAACCCGGTTCGAATTGGGAATTGTACATAATTAGCTTTTTAGTTTTGAGTATAATATTTTTTAAACATTTAGAACCTATGAAAGAAATCTTTCGTAAAAGAGTGAAAGCAAACTAAAGGATAAACATGAAAAAAAATACTCTTATAATTTTTGGTTCAGTAATCATTGTTACAATAATCACATCGATTTCAGTCACAATTCTTTTATCACAAACTGAGAAAACTGATTCGTTATTCTCAAGCGAGACAGCTGCTAATTATATCTCCCCGGCAAATTTTCAGGATAGGCAGCAGACGAATCAAACATTATTTAATTCAAGGGAGAACGCGATAACAACTACAGTTAAAAATATAAGTCCTTCTGTTGTAGGAATTAATGTTACAGAGGTTCGAGAATATCGTGATCCACTTTCATCCTTTTTTGAAGATCCTTTTTTCAAGAACGATCCATTCTTCAAAAGATTTTTCGGAGATAGATCATATAAGCAAGAAGTTCAAAGTCTTGGTAGCGGTTTTATCGTATCGAGTGATGGATATATTATTACAAACGATCACGTTGCAGGAAATGCAAAGAAGGTCGTGGTGACCCTTACAAATGGTGAGAAACACGATGCAGAAGTTATTGGCACCGATCCCACAAGTGATATTTGTGTATTAAAAATTTCCGGGAAGAATTTTTCTTTTGTGAAATTTGGAAATTCTGATGATATCATAATAGGAGAATGGGTAATTGCTCTCGGTAATCCTTTTGGATTATTCAATTTGAATAACAAACCTACAGTTACGGTCGGTGTCGTTAGTTCTACCGGCTTGGCTCTTCAACCAATAAATAATCGTTACTATAGAAAAATGATTCAAACTGATGCACCTATAAACGGAGGTAATAGCGGCGGGCCGCTTGTTAATAGTATTGGTGAAGTAATCGGGATGAACACGATCATTTACACCGGAAATAGTTACGCATCCGGTAATATTGGAATTGGTTTTGCCATTCCAATAAACAAAGTTAAAAATATCGCAGAGGAATTGAAACAGAACGGAAAGATCGAACGAGATTTTTGGACAGGGTTGTCTATTCAAACACTTGATAACAGAATTGCAAAATATTATGGATTGAAAAGTACAAAAGGAGTCGTGATCACCCAAATTGAAAGTAATAGTCCTGCCGCAAGAGCAAAACTTGAAATTGGTGATGTGATCCTTGAAATTGATGGAGAGCAGGCAACAGATGAGAACGATGTTCGTTCGGCATTTTTCGAATATCGAACGGGACAATCCGTTAAATTAAAAATATTACACGATGATAAAATTGTTGATCGAACCATTAAACTTGAAAGACGCTCATGATCGATAGATACACACGAAATGAAATGGGAATTGTTTGGTCTGATGAAAACAAATTTGCGATCTGGCTCAATATCGAATTAGCCGCTATCGAGGCACGGGTTCAGCTCAAAGAAATTCCGCGCGCAACATTTAATAAAATCAAGCAGAAAGCTAAGTTTAATATTTCAAGAATAAAACAAATTGAGGAGCGAACGAAACACGATGTAATTGCTTTTCTTACCAATGTCTCGCAGAGCGTTGGTAAGGAAGCTAAAGAAATCCATTATGGAATGACTTCGTCCGATGTGCTTGATACTTGCTTAGCTGTTCAGATAAAACAAGCATCTCAAATATTGAAAAAAGGTTTGGAGAATCTCAAATCCATATTACACCAACTTGCTCTCACACATAAAGAGTTGATTTGTATTGGAAGAACTCATGGAGTTCATGCAGAACTGACGACTTATGGATTAAAATTTGCCCTCTGGTATGATGAAGTTTCAAGAAATATTAAAAGATTAGCTGATGCGTCGGAACAAGCCGCTGTTGGAAAAATTTCAGGAGCTGTGGGAACGTACGAACATTTAAGCCCGAAAGTTGAAGAGTTCGTTTGCGAAAAGCTGGGGATTAAGCCCGCGAGCATCTCCACTCAAATCGTGCAAAGAGATGTGCATGCTTATTATCTAATGACAATATCTTTAATTGGGACGACTTTAGAAAAAATCGCCACTGAAATCCGTCATCTTCAAAAGACTGAAGTTTTGGAACTTGAAGAACCTTTTATTCAAGGTCAAAAGGGTTCATCGGCAATGCCGCACAAAAAAAACCCAATAATTTGTGAACGAATTGCGGGGCTTGCTAGGGTCTTACGCGGTAATGCATTAGTAGCGCTGGAGAATGTTTCTCTGTGGCACGAACGTGATATTTCACATTCTTCATCCGAGAGAGTGATTTTTCCCGATAGTACAATTTTGCTTGACTATATGATCGACAAGATGTGTTTCGTTCTGAAGAATTTGAAAGTAAACGAATCAAACATCAAAAAAAATCTCGAGCTTTCGAAGGGTTTGATCCATTCGCAAAAAGTGCTGCTTGCTCTTGTTGAGAAAGGATTGAACAGAGAAGATGCATATAAAATTATCCAGAGTGCAGCGATGAAAGTATGGGATTCGGAAACTGATTTACAAACCGAATTAAGAAAAATTAAAGCAATTACCGATCGCCTTACCATTGATGAGCTTAATTCTATTTTTAATACAAGATCAGTGTTGAAGAATATTAATTATATTTACTCCCGTCTCGGTTTGGAATAATAACCCAACTAAATTTTACGATTCCATTAGAAATTTATTCCATAGCTGCTAAGATCCGCAAACAATTTCTCATTGTTTCTAAAATGGATTACATTCCATCCAATATTTTTTGCAGCACCAATATACTCCACGATGTCATCGATATATATGAATTCGTTTTTATTAAAGTCCAATTCACTCTCTACGAATTGGAATATTTCCTTTTCCGGTTTAACATATCCAATCTCATATGAAAGGAATAATCTTTTGAAATAACTAAGAAATTTATAATCTCCCCAGCCATAATCTCGGTGAATCGAATTTGTATTAGATAATAGATAAAGCTCGACTTTTTGTTTAAGTCGCGGAAGAATATCAATTAATTCCTGATTCGGAGTGAATATTTCAGAAAATATCTTTGCCAGATATTCATTGGCACATTTCACTTCTAACTCTTCTTTGCATTTATCGAGAAACTCATTGTCAGATAATTTCCCCTTTTCAAGCGATGTAATTAATTCAGGATGGTGTTTGAAATATTTTCGACTCTCTTCACCTAAATTGTTTTTGATCCTATCAAGATTTTTCTCAGCAATGCTCCAATCGAAATTGATTAGAACATTTCCAAGATCGAATATAATCGCTTTAATGGAATGCATAATACCTGGAATTATTTTCCGTGATAATTCGTTTAATGTTCAAAACAAAGCTAATTTAAAACTTTATTAAATAAATGTGGAGATAAAATGAAATTTTTATTCGTTTTTATGATTTTAGGAATATTTAGTGGTATCCTAAAAGCATTCAATTTGAGTTCAGATAGTCTGAGTACAGATCAAGAAGCACCTGATTTCACGTTAGAAGATGCATCAGGGCAAAAATATACACTTTCGGATTATCGAGATAAATCTCCTGTTGTGGTTTATTTCTATCCGAAAGCAAATACACCGGGATGTACTAAACAAGCATACAGTATTCGGGATGAATGGAGCAAATTTCAAGAAAATAATATTCAAGTCTTAGGCATCAGTGTCGATTCCAAAGAAGAGATAGAAAAGTTCATCGAAAATTATAACCTGAATTTCCCGCTGCTTTCAGATAATGAGAAATCCGTCTCGAAGGCATACGGTGTTTTGAATAAGTTTGGTGTTTCAAGTCGTGTAACATTTATAATCAATAAGAAAGGAATGATCGCGGCGATTCTTAGAAATGTTAATGTCAGTTCACACGCCGAGGATGTTTTTGAAATTGCTGTTGGGTTGAAATAGTTCGTTTGTTCCTTCGATACGTTCCGATTACAATTCATTATTCACTTTGTAAATCGGAACTACTCAGGAACCACACGCAATCGAAGGATGGTTCTTGCCCGCCTGCCTCATTGGTCTTAGTTAGGCGGGCAGGAGTAGTCCCGTCAAGCAATCTCATCAGGACGGGGCGGATCGAGAAGCTATTTTAGATATCGAACTTAATTCCTTGAGCCAGCGGAAGCTGATCACTGAAATTAATTGTATTCGTTTGTCGTCTCATATAGACTTTCCAAGCATCAGAACCGGATTCACGACCACCACCGGTTTCCTTTTCACCGCCGAATGCACCACCGATCTCTGCACCAGATGTTCCGATGTTCACATTCGCAATACCACAATCAGAGCCCCAAGCGGATAAAAATGTCTCAGCTTCTCTTAAGTTATTTGTAAATATTGCCGAGGATAGTCCTTGCGGTACGTCATTGTGCAGTTTTATAGCATTATCAACGCTCCCCGAATATTTTATCAAGTATAAAATTGGTGCGAACGTTTCTTCCTGTACAATATTAAAATGATTTTCTGCTTCAACCAGAGCTGGTTTAACATAACAACCAGATTCATATTCCTTCCCAGCAAGTGCTTCTCCGCCAAAAACTACTTTTCCTCCCTCTTTCTTAATTTTTTCTATCGCATCCGAAAAAACAGTCACAGCAGATTTATCAACAAGCGGACCGACATGGTTTGCCTCATCTAATGGTGTACCAATTTTAAAGCTTGAGTAGGCGTTAACCAATGCATCTTTAACTTTTTCGAAAATCGATTCATGAATAATTAATCTGCGTGTTGTGGTACATCTCTGTCCGGCAGTTCCAACCGCACCGAACACGACAGCAGGAATAGCCAATTTTAAATCTGCATCAGGTGTGATAATAATCCCATTATTACCGCCAAGTTCCAAAATCGTTCTGCCAAATCTTTTAGAAACTACTTCAGCAGCATGTCTGCCAACAGGGGTTGAACCTGTTATAGAAACGAGCGGTATTCGCTTATCATTTAATAATTTCTCGCCGATAGTCGAACCTTTACCGATTATCAATGAAAATATTCCTTCAGGCAAATCATTTTCTTTAATTACTTGAGCGACAATTTTTTGCGTAGCAATGGCAGTTAAAGGAGTCTTCGAGGAAGGTTTCCATAAATTCACATCACCGCAAACTGCTGCAATCATTGCATT
This sequence comes from Bacteroidota bacterium, assembly GCA_018828505.1. Taxonomy (GTDB): domain Bacteria; phylum Bacteroidota; class Ignavibacteria; order Ch128b; family Ch128b; genus JAHJVF01. The sequence continues at coordinate 6,186 of JAHJVF010000132.1, forward strand.
CCACGACCACACCGCAACCGGAAAATTAAAAGCTGAAATTGTTGCAACAATTCCAAGAGGATGATATTGATCGTACATTCTATGCACTGGTCTTTCGGAGTGCATAGTAAAACCATAAAGCTGACGTGAAAGTCCGACAGCAAAATCGCAAATGTCAATCATTTCCTGAACTTCACCCAAACCTTCTTGAAGTGATTTACCCATTTCATAAGTTACTAAAGTACCAAGGGGTTTTTTGTAATCTCTTAGTCTGACACCGATCTGCCGTACAATCTCACCCCGCTTAGGTGCAGGTATCTTTCGCCAATATTCGAAGGCTTCAAATGCTGTAGATACGATCGAATCGTAATCATCACTTGATGCTTGATAAACGGAAGCAACGAATTTTCCATCAGCGGGAGAATGGATTTTTAACTCGCCTTCAGTTTTAGTTTTGTTCCAGTTTAACCCACCGGAAGATCCGTAATTTTTTTCCTCTATTCCGAGTTCTTTTAAGAAGTCCATTTTTGTCCTTATAATTTATTTTAATTGATGATAATTTCTTCACAAAAATACGAAATAAAGAAAAAATAGAATAACAGTTAAAAGAGATATTTTAATCCATTAGTAGTTAAATCTTGCGCAAAATGGCAAGAAATTCCAAACCCCAAAAAATAAATAACAAATAAATTCCAATGACTAAAATTCAAAATTCAAAACAAACCGCCATCGGCGGAACACAGTTGCATATAGTGTTTGCATTTTGTTTGAGTTATTGGAGTTTTGATAATTG
>JAHJVF010000133.1 GCA_018828505.1 Bacteroidota bacterium
TATACAACCAATGAGGAGTCATAGTATGCCATCTCTTACAATAAAGAATATTCCCGAAAAGGTTTATAAAAACTTAAAACGCCGGGCTGAATTTCATAGACGTAGTATAAACAGCGAAGTAATTAATTGTCTTGAAAAAGCTACTTCCAGCCAAAAAGTAGATGTTGAATCTACTCTTAAAGATGCGCGTGAGCTGCGGAATAGAATTGGTCTCAAAGTATCTAACAAAGAACTCTTTAAATTAAAGAATGAAGGAAGACCATGATTGTAGTAGACACGAACGTCATCGCTTACTTATGGATCTTAAGTCAGTATACAAATAATGCGGAAAGACTAACCAAACATATTTGTCCGAAGGACTCCTATGGAGAAATTTTTGTATCACTAAAATTCAGATACTAAAAATGATAGATTTTTTCTCTATTTAGATTGGTTAGTAAACTATTTATGAAGGATCCAGAATGGTCCGCACCATTTTTGTGGCGATCTGAATTTCAAAATGTTCTGGCTGGTTATCTTCGAAAAAAAGCATTAGCGCTAAATCAAGCTCTTGAAATATTTGAGAAAGCTAAAACTTGTGTAGAAAATCGTGAGTTTTTTGTGAGCCCAACTCAAGTTTTCGATTTAGTAACAATGAGCAGCTGTTCAGCGTATGATTGCGAGTTTGCCGCATTAGCGGTTGATTTAGGTGTGCAATTAGTCACAGGAGATAAAGCAATTGTAAAGGCTTTTCCTAAAGTGGCAAGGTTAATAACCGACTATTGATAAGATTGTGGATAATCTGTGATAAGGGTGTCTCTGAGAACGAAAATTGGCAAGTACCTCCTTCTGATAAGAGTTAGAGGTCCCCATAACAAACTTAATTCAATATTGTTGGCACCATGATATATTTTTCTATGTTTGAATGTGATAATGATGAGAAATTATTCGAGTTATTAATGCCAAAAACTTATAAATCACAAATCAATTTTAGTAATTCTCTCAATCTTCTCCCCTAAAAACATTTCACCGATCTCTTTGAATTTGTGTGGCAAATCGCTTACAAAATATTTTCTATTCGGTTTTTGATTGGATGGATTCAGCAAATTCATCTCAGTTAAAATGTTTTTTACCTGTTTTGCTGTTTCAATTCCGCTGTCAATGAGTGTAACATTTTCACCGACAACTTTCCTGATTACGTTTTTTAGCAGAGGATAATGGGTGCAGCCGAGAATCATAGTATCATACGCAAACTTTTTAAGCGAGAACAAGTATTCTTTTGCAGTAAGAAAAGCTATTTCGTGATCCATCCATCCCTCTTCAACAATCGGAACAAACAACGGGCAGGCTTTTCCCGCAACATCAATCTCTGAATTGAATTTATGGATTTCGTGTTCGTAAGCTCTGCTTGATACAGTTGCATTTGTACCAATTATAGCAATTCTTTTATGGTGTGAAGCTATCACAGCAGCTTCTGCACCGGGTTTGATTACTCCAACTACCGGCTTATCTGTCCTGGATTTAATTTCATCCAAAGCAACAGACGAAGCTGAGTTGCACGCAACAACGATCAGTTTAACATTATGTGTGAGAAGGAATTTTGTATCTTGAACAGAGTATTCTTTTATCGTTGAGTCTGATTTTGTACCGTATGGAACTCTTGCTGTATCTCCAAAATAGATCAAGCTTTCATTTGGTAACAATCTAATAATTTCTTTTACGACTGTTAGTCCGCCGATACCTGAATCGAATATACCAATTGGCTGCTGGGGGTGTGGGGTATTCAAAGTCTTTTTATAGTCGTGTTAGTGTTTCTCTAATTGAATCCCGGTAGAAATTGTAATTACCCGGTGAAATTTTCTGTTGATTTTTATCGAGTACATAAAAGCTGTCGAATACACCATTCAATTTTGTTCCGATCTTAGCAAAATAAATATCTAGCTCAAGCTCGGCGAATTTTTTTGTGATAAGGTATAGAAGTCCGATACGATCCGATGTATGTATATCTATAATTGTATAAAGAGGGTGGTTCTCAAATGTAATCCCCACTTCTGTTGTAGTGAGTAATTTTTTCTCCAATCGGCGCCACTTGCTTCTGTGTTCTTCAAATGTTGTATGCAAATCAGTATCGTTCAACAAAACGATTGTGATATTCTTTGACAAAAGATCTTTCTGCTTTGCAGTGAGAGGTTTGTGAGATGAAAACTCAGTTAGTTTGAAAGTATCGATCGCAATATGATCTTTGCGGGTGAAAATATTAGCATCGTGAATATTTGCATCGCTGATGGCAATTGCGCCGCAAATCTTTGAGAGGAGTCCGTGACTATCTTTTGTAATTACAGTTAGATAGGTGAATTCCTCATCCTCTTTGTATGTTATCGAAATTTCATTACCATTCTGAATTTCCGAAACGTGCCCGGCAATGTCATTATCCGAAAATGTGAATAAGTACCTGTCATCATTGATCTTGCCGATATGATCGAGAAATTCTGTCTCGTTGACTCTCAACTTTGAAAAATCAACTTTGTGTACATTCGTTGTTAAAATGTCCTCGCCGCTTAATTCACTTAATATCATTTGCTTAGTTTTTAGATACAGCTCTTGCAGGAGCGAATTTTTCCAATTCGACCACGAACTTGGGTTTACGGCAGAAAGGTCCGCATAAGTCAACATGAAAAGAAAATCGAGTTCTTTAAGACTCTTGAACTTCTTTCGAAATGAATTCAAAATTGTTGCATCACTCAAATTTCTTCTAAAAGCAGTCTGTTCCATAAAAAGATGATTCGTCACAAGAAATGAGACGATGCTTATCTCCTCATCTTCATATCCCAATCTCTGCATGATAGTCTCCGCAAACTGTGCTCCGAGAATTTCATGCCCGGCAAGATTATGAGGTTTTGCGATATCATGAAATAAAACTGCAAGGTAGAGAAGCTCGATATTATCATAGGATCGGTAGATTACACCGAGCATTGAGTTGTCGATACTGATCTTGGAGAGATTTTTAATCGCAACAATCGTATGCTCGTCAGCTGTATAAATGTGATAAGCATTTGGCTGGAAAAATCTTCTTAAGTTTTCAAATTCGGGAATAATAAAACCAAGAACTCCAATTCTGTTCATGTGCATCAATGTTTCATAAACATTCTCCGGGTACTGTAATATCTTTTTAAATGTTTTTGAAACTTCTACATTTTCAATTTCAGTTCCATCATAATAAGAGAGACTGTTAATAACATTTTCTTCAAGCTCTTCGGAAAAAAGAGCTGAAAATTTTGTCCGGAAATAATAAAGCTCCAGCATTTCATCTAACGTAAGTGCATCGTTCGTCTGTTGCTTAATGAATCTTCCATGCAGAATAAATTTATCGTTAAGCTCGAAGATTGAATAATTCTTGAGTGGGAAGATACTCAGCAGAGCTTTTTTTGTGAAATTCCGAAGTAAGTTTGAAATCACCTCAGCAGAGTTAAAGTAATCTTCCATCATACTGTTGTGAGAAATAGTAGCATCGGAATTATCCTTCACGAAATTTTTTGCAATCAGAACTTGATTCTGAAAATCGAGCTTATCTCTTTTGAACTGATTCACGATGTGCAATTCGTTCCGGATTTTAAGCTCATTGCCATATGCCGTTATTACTTCCTGGCGTTTCTTTGAACTGATAAATTTTTGTTTTACGAGTTCATTGAGGAACTCACTCGTGTGGGAATCATAAAGTTCGGCTTCAGCGGTTGAATTTGTCAAAATGAAATAAAGCCAGGAGACAGAATGCAGATCTCTCATACCTCCAGCTGTCTGTTTAATATTTGGTTCAAGCAGGAGTGGTGACGATCCGTAAGTTAAATGACGCTTTTCTATATCTGCAAGCAAATTTTGAAGGATCTTAGTCTTTAATTCAGAATTGATCACTCCAAGAATCCGTTCTAAAAATCTCAGAAATACTGACTTCATTCCAGTTACAAATCTCAATTCGAGCAGCTGAGTGAACGAGGTGAGATCATTAATAGCAATCTCGCTTACTTGGCCGAAGTCCCTCACTGTGTGCGATATGGAAACTCCACGATCCCATAATTTTCTTACTAGATCTCCAATATATTCGGAATGTTCATCAGGATTATGTACAATAAAACAGAGATCAATGTCAGAAAAGGGTGAGAGCTCCATGCGTCCAAATCCGCCCATCGCACCTATTGCTAAACCCGGAATGCTCTCACCAGCGGCGAGAATTATTTCCTGGTTGTAGATATCAGAGAGCCTGTATGAAAAATCAAAGCTTGATTCAAAAGTATGTCTCTTTTGAATTAAGTCTTCAACTCTTCGTGAAAGTAATTCAATGTTATTATGTGAATTAATCATCAACTCGAAACTTATTTCAACTTTTCAAATCTTGCCTGGAAGAATCTTAAATATTTTGGTTCGTAGATCATCTTCATACCTTTTATGGATTTACGTTTTTCAAACACCTCGACAATAGATTCAAAAGTAACATCCATATGAGCTTGTGTATAAACGCGTCTTGGAAATGTCAATCTCACCAATTCTAATTTTGGATAGTTGTGATCGCCGGTTACTTTATTTCTTCCGGCAGAAACTATTCCTCTTTCCATAGTGCGAACACCTGAATCGATGTAAATCTCCGCTGCAAGTGTTTGGGCAGGAAATTGAGTTTGAGGAATATGAGATAAGAATTTCTTTGCATTTAAAAATATTGCATGACCACCAATTGGTTTAACAATAGGAACTTTTGCTTTAATGAGAAGATTCCCGATATACTCGACTTGTCCAATCCTTGCTTTGATATGATCTAACTCAACCATTTCTTCAATTCCGCGAGCCATTGCCTCCATATCACGCCCGGCTAACCCGCCGTATGTGTGGAGTCCTTCATAAACAACAACAAGGTTTCGTGCTTCTTCAAAAACTTTCCAATTGCGCGTCGCTAACAATCCACCAATATTTACAAGGCAATCTTTTTTTGCACTGACCCAAATTCCTTCAAAGTAAGAACAGAACTCTTTCAAGATTTCAGCAATTGTTTTATTTGCATAACCTTTCTCGCGAGTCTTTATGAAGTAAGCATTTTCAACCGCGCGGGTTGCATCGCACCACATTTTAATTCTGTGCTTATCGCAGAAAACTTTCAACTCTTTTACGTTTTGAATCGAAATGGGTTGACCGCCAGCCATATTCACAGTCGCCGCAACAGAAACGTAAGGAATTTTTTTAACACCAACTTCTTTAACGAGCTTATCCAGTTTATTCAGATCAATATTTCCTTTGAAAGGATGAAGATTATCCGGATCGTGTGCTTCATCAATTATTACGTCGACGAATGTTCCACCAGCCAGTTCCTGATGTAGACGTGTAGTTGTGAAGTACATATTTCCAGGAATGTAATCTCCTTTTTTGATCAAGATTTTAGACACGATATGTTCAGCACCTCTGCCTTGGTGTGTTGGAACTAAATATTTAAAGCCATAATATTTTTTAACATTATCTTCGAGATTGTAGTAATTCTTGCTGCCCGCATAAGCTTCGTCGCCGAGCATCATTCCCGCCCATTGATAATCGCTCATAGCACTCGTCCCGCTGTCGGTTAGTAAATCAATATAGACATCATCCGATTTGAGAAGAAATGTATTATATCCTCCCTTTTTGATTGCTTTAAGTCTATCTTCACGCGAAGTCATCTTTAACGGTTCAACTACTTTAATTTTAAATGGCTCTGCCCACGATCTTTTCTTAATTTTCATAAGTCCTCGCTAAAAAATTATTATTCAGTATAAGTAACTACTCAGCCCGCCAATGGCGGGTCAAATTTGCCACAGACCTGCCCGTCACATAGAGCTTAATGTGGCAGGCGGGTTCACAGATTATAGAATCACTCTTTTTGTAATTTTTGATAGCTTTCTTTTTGTAACTGATATTTTTTTTCAGAATATTTCATAAGCTTAATCTGTGAATCTGTGGCGTTTTATTTTTGTTGCTGAGTAGTTACCAGTATAAAATTAAATACTTATTAGGTTTAGAAATTTTGTTCAAAAATAAGGAAAAAAATAGGGTTTCTAAAATTTTTATCCTGAGTGACACAGTTTGGTTGGATTTGCAGACTTTTTTATGCAATTCAAAGAAATCATTCATTTATTTGATATATATATTGGAAACGTATTTCAAATTTCAATGATCTTTCAATTTCGGTTTTTGTATAGTTAAATTTTTTTGGCTAACTTTGTGCTCCAAATTCAGAATTCAATATGATAATCAGCATGACTGGCTATGGAAATGCCGAGCTTGAATCAAAAGGCGTTTTCTATAGCGTAGAAATACGAAGTTTGAACAGTAAGTTTTTTGAAGTATCTGTTAAGCTTCCTAAAAATCATTCGACTAAAGAGAACGATTTCCGTGAAATGATTAAAAGCAAAGTCTCACGCGGAAAGATCTCTCTTTCAGCGAGTATTCAGAAAAAAGGGAATGTTGAACTTCCTTTAGAAATAAATAAAGATGCGGTTAAATTCCTAAACAATCTTTTGAAAACTCTTCGCAAGTCAACCGGATTAAAAGAAAAAATCAAGTTAGATCATTACTTGAAATTTTCTGAGGTCTTTCAATACAAAGAAGAAGAACTCTCCGATGAAGAATTTACAAATTTGATAAGATGTGCCGGGACTGCAGCCGAAAACCTAATGGATATGAAATTAAAGGAAGGAAAAGAATTAGAAAAAGATATTGTGTCAAGGTTGAAGCAGATTGAAAGCTTTGTGAAGGAAATTAGTCAGATTTGGAAAAGCCGTGAACATGAAGAGCTGGCTCGATTAAAAGAAAAAGCAGATCGTCTTCTTGAAGGAAGAGAAATAGCTGAGGAGCGTATTGAGATGGAGTTGGTATTTCTTTTAGATAAGATGGATATAACTGAAGAGTGTGTACGTCTCGACAGCCACATTCGGTTTTTCGAAGAGGCAGTTCAAAGCAGCGACGCCGCCGGAAGAAAACTTGGATTTCTTTCACAGGAGATGTTAAGAGAGGCGAATACTATCGCCTCAAAATCAAGTAGTGCGGATATATCTCAATTAGTCGTAAAAATAAAAGAAGAACTAGAAAAAATCAGAGAACAATTATTTAACATTGAGTAAAGCAGAATTAATAGTGATCTCTGCCCCGAGCGGTTCCGGAAAAACTTCTGTAATGAAAGAGATTCTGAAATTAAATACTGATGGATTAACTTTTTCAGTCTCAGCAACTACCAGAGAAAGACGACCTAACGAAACCAACGGTGTCGAATATTACTTTCTGACAGAAGAAGAATTCAAAAGGAAACTTGACAACGATGAATTCGTTGAGTGGGAGAATATTTACGGCGACTATTACGGAACTCTTAAATCCGAAGTTGATCGTTTGCTGCAAGGTGATAAATCGATTCTTTTTGAACTTGATGTGAACGGAAGTCTTCAATTAAAAAAGATCTATCCGGAAGCGAATTTGATTTTTATTGTTCCGCCAAGCATTGAGGCTTTGGAAGACAGACTAAAAAATCGTAACACAGAAACACCGGATAAACTTGCAAAGAGAATTGAACGAGCTAAGATGGAGTTGGATAAAGCGAAGTACTTTGATTTTGAAGTTAAAAATTACGAACTAGCACATGCCGTTATTGAAGTAAATAAAATTGTACAAAAATTATTAACAAATTAAGGATAAGCGATGCCACTAAAACCAGTTGATGTTAAGGAACTTGAAAAACATGCCGAAAACATTTATGAATCAATTGTTGTCATTTCTAAAAGAGCGAGACAAATCAATGACGACATGAAGATCGAATACAACAAACGTGTTGCTGAAATTCCCGGGATAAATCAACTCGATGAACAGGAAGAGATCGAAAACCCGGATCAAATTCGCATCAGCAAAGAACTCGAGAAGCAGGGCAAGTCCACTGAACGAGCTTTGAAAGAGTTCTTAAATGGCGAAGTTGAATTTAGATACATAAAATAATTTCAGATCTAATTTAACTTCGATTATATTACTGCAACAGGAGCTTATGAACAACAATCATGCAAATCTCATCACATAATTTGAGCAGGTTCATTGATTGAAAGTATTTCAAAAGAAAAAAATAATTGTTGGTGTAAGCGGCGGAATCGCTGCTTACAAATCCTGTTATTTAATCCGTGAACTGATAAAACTTGGTGCAGAGGTCAAAGTCGTTATGACTTCAGCCGCCTGCGAATTTGTTACACCTTTAACATTCTCAACACTTTCTCAAAACGAAGTAATCGTTGATATCTTTCCGAAAGATCGTAAATCAAATCTAAAATTAAGCACATGGCATATTGAACTTAGCATGTGGGCTGATTTGCTGATCTTCGCTCCTGCAACGGTTAACAGTATTGCAAAAATAAATTACGGAATTGCTGATAATGCATTGACGACGTTAATCAGTGCGCTTCGTTGTCCGCTGTTAATAGCTCCTGCCGCAGATGAAGATATGTTTGAGAGTGAAGCTAATCGAAGAAATATTAGTGAATTAAAAGCGAAGGGAATATTTTTCGTTGATCCCGGTTTCGGTGATCTTGCAAGCGGTTTAGTTGGTAAGGGGCGATTAGCTGAAGTTGAAAACATTTTAGTCGAAGCTGAAAAAATTCTCAGTAACTCAAATAAAGATTTTTCTAAAAAGAAAGTGCTCATTTCATCCGGTCCTACGTTCGAACCGATTGATCCCGTGCGTTATATAGGAAATCGTTCAAGCGGGAGAATGGGACAGGCAGTTGCCCTTGCAGCATTTTACCGCGGTGCGGATGTAACTGTCGTAACCGGTCCAACTCAAGTTTCTTTTCCTAAATTTATTAAAGTTGTATATGTAAGAACTGCCGATGAAATGTATAAGGAAGTAACCAAGCAATTTCTCAAATGTGATATTTTCATTTCAGCGGCAGCAGTGTCCGATTTTAAGCCGAAGAATATTTCGACTTCAAAGATAAAAAAAGACAAAGCTCAATTATCTATTCAATTAGAAAGAACTAAAGATATCTTAAGAGAAGTTTCAAGATTGAAGAAGAAGAAACAGATAGTAGTAGGATTTTCAATTGAAACGGAAGATGAGATAAAGAACTCAAAGAATAAATTGTCTTCTAAAAATCTTGATATGATTGTAATTAATAATCCTCTCAAAAAAGGAGCAGGTTTTGAAGTTGATACTAATCAAATCGCCATCTTGAAAAAAAATGGTAAAATCTTAAATTATTCCCTGAAGTCAAAGTTTGAAGCCGCGAACGATATTCTTGATCAAATAAAAAACTGATGAATCAAAACGAAGAATTAAATAGAATTTTATCTGGCATTGAAAGTTTACTCGTCCACCAAAAGGAACTTGAAGTTCCAATTTTCATTTCAGATTCAGAAGAATCAGACTCGGGCTCATCATTCGATACGAGTGTCATAGATGAGAAATTAAATCAAGTGAAAGAAGAATTTGTTGATGCGAAGAGCTTAACCGAATTAGATATCATGATTTGCAATTGTCATAAATGTGAGCTTGGCTCCACAAGAAAGAATTTTGTTTTCGGTGTTGGGAATCATTCGGCTGAAATTGTGTTTGTCGGAGAAGCTCCAGGTGCAGATGAAGATGCTCAGGGTGAACCATTCGTCGGCAGAGCAGGTAAATTATTGAATGAACTGTTAAAGGAAATCGGTCTTAAGCGGGAAGAAGTTTTTATCTGCAATATTCTAAAGTGCAGACCACCAAATAATCGAGACCCTCTTCCGCATGAAGTTGATAAATGTGAACCATATTTGCTCAAACAGTTGAGTTTACTAAAACCAAAAATAATTGTAGCTTTAGGAAGAATCGCTGGTAATACGCTGCTTAAGACAAGTGAAACTTTAACAAATTTGAGGAAAGAGAATTACGATTATTATGGTATTCCGCTGGTTATTACATTTCATCCGGCAGCAATTCTGCGGAATCCCCACTGGAAAACTCCAACATTGGAAGACCTGAAAAAAGCAAAACTCTATCTTGAAGAAGTAACAAACTAAAATGGCTAAACGACCTGTAAGAAAAAAAGGTAACGGATCGGAATTAAAAATCACCCTCGATGCCGGAAAGAACATTCCACCTCAGGCGCTGGATGTTGAATCAAGTGTCCTTGGTGCAGTTTTGTTGAATAACAGTGTCGTAAATACTGTTATTGAAATGTTGAGCCATTCAGAAATTTTCTATGCTGAAGCAAATAGAAAAATCTTTGAGGCGATTAAAGAACTTTTTCAAAAGGGAAGTCCGATCGATGTTCTAACTTTACTTGAGGAGTTGCGCCGTCGTGAGGAATTAGATGAGATAGGAGGTCCAGGAGTTTTAACAGAGCTTACAAATAACATAGCAAGTGCTGCAAATGTTGAATATCACTGCAAGATTTTGATTGAAAAATTTATGCTCAGAGAATTGATCAAGGCTTCACTCGAAATTGCCGGTAAGTGCTATGAAGGAGTCGATGATACATTTGAGATCCTTGATGATGCAGAGAAAAAAATATTTGATATATCTGAAAATAAATTCAAGCGTACGTATACGCCAATTAATCTTGCCATCAAGGATACAATTGAAAAAATTGAAAAATCCCGTAAAGCAGAGTACTCGGGTATTCGTACCGGATACTTCCGTTTCGATGAACTTACAAACGGATTTCAAAATTCCGATCTCATCATTATTGCCGCAAGACCAGGAATAGGAAAAACAGCTCTTGCAATTTCTATCGCAAGAAACATGGCGATTGATTACCAAATTCCTGTTGGCTTCTTCAGTCTTGAAATGACGACAAATCAGATTGTTCTTAGACTTTTAAGCGGTGAAACGCGAATCCCAATGTCACGATTGCGATCAAAAGTTCTCGATCATGAGGAAGATAGAAGGTTGACAACTGCGTTTCATAAATTATCGAACTTGAAGTTCTTCATTGACGATACACCGGCACTATCTATTCTCGAACTTCGTGCAAAGACAAGACGCTTGATAGCAGAGCATAATGTCAAAGTGATCTTTGTCGATTATCTTCAATTGATGCAGGGTCCATCAAATTCTGAATCACGCGAAAGGGAAATTTCATACATCTCTCGGGCATTGAAAAGTCTTGCTAAAGAAATGGATATTCCTATCGTAGCACTTGCTCAGTTGAATCGACAGGTGGAAGGAAGACAAAGTAAACGTCCTCTACTTTCAGACCTGCGAGAATCGGGAGCGATCGAGCAAGATTCAGATTTAGTTTGCTTCATACACCGGGCAGATAAATATACTGATAAAGAACGGATTGAAGAATCCGAGAAAAATATTGCTGAGATTATAATTGCAAAGCAGCGTAACGGTCCAACTGCATCATTCGAGCTGGCATTTCTTGAGCATGCTACTCGTTTTGAAAATCTTGAAACCGAACGAGTTGCTGAACTTTATGCACCGGAAACCGAAGTAGAAGCTCCATTCTAAAAATCATTTCAAGGTTACTTACTCGATGAAAAAAATCTTGATCATTATTCTGTTAGTTTTTTATCAATCGGTCTATTCACAGATTGATTATTTGAACCATGAAGCGAGTCTGGACATTTGTAAATCGAAATTTGATTTGGCATTGTCTGGAAGTTTACATGAGAAGCCAATCGATGAAATCTTTATTACGATTGCTCTTTCCTTCATCGGGACTGACTATGAGGGATTCGTTCTCGAAAAACCCGAAAATGAAGAAGTGTTTATTTACCTAAAAGGTCTGGATTGTGTTTCGTTAATCGAAAATTCATTAGTTTTATCAAGGTTGATTAAGAAACAAGATCTCAGTTTCAATAGCTACTTGCGAGAGCTTGAATACATTCGTTACCGTGATGGAAAAAGGGAAGATTACTTCAGCCGATTACATTATTTCAGCGAGTGGATTGAAAACAATGAAAAGAAGGGAATCCTAAAAAACGTCAGCAATGAATTAGGCGGAAAGAATTTGCTGACAAAAAATATTTCCTTCATGTCGAATAACAGTAAGCTTTACCCGAAATTGAAATCCAATGAGGATATTCTCAGCTTAAAAGAGACAGAAAAATATTTGAATAAGCGCGATGTTTATTATATCGGGAAAGAACAACTCGTTTCGGAAAGAATAATTGAAAAAATTGAAGATGGAGATTTGATTGCATTAGTTGCCTCGGATACGACTTTGGATATTACACACACAACAATTGCAGTAAAACAAAATGGGACTGTTCATTTACTCCACGCATCAAAACCTGGTACAAAAGTTCAAATAACTGAAAAACTACTCACTGAATACATCAAAAATAGCAAATCAGCAAAGGGGATAATGGTCGTTAGACTAATCGATTGAATTACTATGCTAAATTTCAGCCACCTGTGATCGATTGAAAAATTAGATTATTCCATAAAAATTAGTTGACCTTGCGGAATATTTTAATTTTCAATTGTCATTTTGACTCTTGACTTTTGATTTTTGATTTATCCACTAGTTTTCTCAACACTTTCATATTCATAACATACTCTAGTACATTGGAATCTTCAGATGTGATTAAAAAATTAAGACGATTCTATAGACACTTTGCACTTGATGAATAGCTATGACTGCAAGCTTAATGTTGAACCGATCATAACTTGAATTAGACTTGTTATTTTTTTAATTTCGTGATGAAAGTCTAAAGTAATGAAATCAGAAATTGTATGATGGATCAGATGACAATAAATGAAATTTTAGAAACGGTTTCAAAATTGAAGCTCGATGATCAAAGTATGCTTAGCGAGATCATTCGAAATAGAGTGATTGAAGCTAAAAGAGATGAACTTGTAAAAGCAGTGCGGGAAAGTAGAGCAGAATATTCAAAGGGGCTAACAGGGCATGGAAGTGTAAAAGACTTTTTAAAAGAGCTCGAGAATGAATGATGACTCTTAATTGGTCATCACGATTTAAAAAGTCTTTCAAGAAATACTCTCAAAACAATCTATGAGCCGAATCAAAAAAGGTCAAAATTGAAAATCAATGATTCGTTTTTGGTTCAATTTCAAAACAATTTTTATTGAAATTATCCTTTTTTGAGTAGGCTCATCTATCCAATAAAGAGAAAATTCTTAAAACAATGGAGTCTTTATCTTTGGGCCCTTTCAATCCTAAACTGAAGTCTCATAAATTAAAAGGGGCCCTTGAAGGAAGCTGGGCATGTTCGGTGGACTACAATTTGAGAATCGTTTTTGATATAGTGAAAAATCAGCAAACCAATCAAGATGAAATCTTGTTGATTGATATTGGTACTCACGAAGAAGTGTATTAAAGATTACTTACGACAACCAATTTTCGCAGCACCTTCATATTCATCACATCTTCAAGCATTTCAGGACCTTTAGGTGTTTCTAAAATTTTCGGGATGTTCTCAAATCTTTTATCGTTCATCAAAAACCGGAATCCATTCAAGCCGATATACCCTTTCCCAATATGTTCATGCCTGTCCACACGTGAGCCGAATTCTTTTTTGGAATCGTTAAGATGAAATGCTTTAAGGTACTTGAACCCAATGATCTTCTTAAGTTCATCAAATGTGTTCTCATAGGTTTTTTCAGTTCGGATATCGTATCCTCCGGCAAAGATGTGACAGGTATCAATACAAACCGCAAGACGTTTCTTATCTTCTACAAGATCAATGATTTTTCGAATCTGCTCAAATCTATATCCAATGTTTGTCCCTTGTCCTGCGGTGGTTTCTATCATCGACTTAACTTTGAATTTCGGAGTTTGGTCATGTGCGATGTTCAATGACTCGGCAATGATTTTTATTCCGTCCGATTCTCCTTGTCCAAGATGAGCTCCTGGATGAAAATTAAGGAAGGAAATAGACAATAATTCGCATCTTTTCAATTCCTCAATGAAAGCTTCTCTGGACTTGATCAAAATAGTCTCATCTTTCGCACATAAATTGATTAAGTACGAATCATGTGCAACAACAGGCTTAATCTTTGTTAATCTAAGTTTATTTTTATAATTTCGAACCGTTTCTTCAGTAAGAGGAGCGGCTCTCCATTGATTGTTGTTCTTGGTAAATATTTGGATTGTGCTGCACTTGATTTTTACTGCACGATCGATTGCTGTATCGACTCCTCCGGAAATAGAAGTATGAGCTCCTAAAAGAATTTTCATGAATATTTCCAAAATGTATAGACTCTTCTCATCACCAAAATAGTTTGTCGAGTAGAGTTCATAGCCACCTCCTTTCGGAGTTCACTATGAACCCCCTCACAGAACCGTGCTTGCAGATTTCCCGCACACGGCTCTTCAGCCAGACCTCCCAACCA
>JAHJVF010000134.1 GCA_018828505.1 Bacteroidota bacterium
TTTGTGAGTTTTTGTGTTTTGGTGATTTTGTGGCATATATTTAAATATTATCAGTTACTGTTGAGATCCTGAATAGTAACTTACATTTTTAGTTTCATTTCTGCCTGCCAGCAGGCAAGTGCCCTGCTCCGTAAATTCTTCGATAAACTTTTAAGATGGCTTCGGGAATGGAGCAAAGGGTAATATCATTTGATAAGTTCTCTCCATAGGAGTCCATTCGGACAAATTCTTCTTTGAAATCATCTCCTTCCAATGAGAAAACATAAACCGAAATTGGCTTTTTCAATTTCTTAATTTGATTTTTAAATTCATCCATTTTCATTTCATCAAAAAGAATGGCGGTAAATTTTTCGTTGTTGCTGAAAATACAATACGACACACCCCTTTGTCCCCTCCCCGCAAGCGGGACAAGCTCAAGAGGGGATTTAAGCACTTCATCAAAGGTGTTTTCTTTGACGCAAAGCATTTCAACGCTTTTATCAGTAAGAAGTTTTTTGTTTCGGTGTGTTGGCTCTGAGCCGACAAAGTTTGTTTTGTAATATTTTAAGTTACCTCCGAGCCCTTCTGTTTTTATTCCTTTGCTATTTTTGTACCCTTCCATAACTTTTTTTATTCTCGGGAAAGTAATATCTGAACAAATATTGCTTTCGTCATTTGTGCAAAGAACAAATTTTCTATTCCCTCCATCCTTTTGATTTAGTTTTTGAACTGCATGGCCTGTTGTTCCTGAACCAGCAAAATAATCTAATACTATTGAATCTTTATCCGTTGTTAAATGAAGAATGTCATACACTGCGTAAAGAGATTTTGGATAGGGGAAATTCTTTTCTCTGCCCAAAATATTTTGCAATAACATTATGCCATTACTTGATGCATCGTATTTAGGATCATGCCATATAGTTTTGGGTTTTGTTCCTGCAATATTTGTTATCCTTCTTTTTTTGAAAATTCTAAACTTGCCTTTTATTTCCCTTACTAACAATTCCGTTTTTTGTTTCTCTATGAAAGTTTCTTTTCCCCATCGCCATGTTTTTTCTTCCTCTGCTTCATTAATAGGCAGTAGCTGGATAAATCCAGATTTTTTTTCCAGAGACAATTCATTTAATTTTTCACAATAATATATTGGATAAAATAAATTTGGCCTTTCTGAACGCTTTGAATTATTTCCTGTTCTGACAAACGAAGTTTCATTGTAAGATGAAATTTCATCTTGTTTATTATATCTACCAATTTCATCTTCGTTTAATTCGAAATGCTTAATTTTTGCATTATCTTTATTTTTTGCGTATACAAGCATATACTCATGCATAGTAGCAAAGTATTTATCGTCATTCCTTCCTCTTGGGTTATGTACTACTACAATTGTTCCTAATCTATTTTCTTCTCCCCAAATAAAATCCATTAAATGACGAACATTGTGTATTTCATAATCATCAATAGCGCAAATTATAATTCCTTTATCGCTCAATAGTTTTTTTGCTAAAACAAATCTGTTATTTAAGAAATTGATAAACTTACTATGGCGGTAGGCATCTTCATTATCAACAAAAGCATTATTATACTTCCAGTTTTTCGCTCCAGTGTTATATGGCGGATCAATGTAAATTACATCAATGCTTTTAGCATGAGTGTAATTCAAAACAGAAAGTGCATGGTAGTTGTCGCCTTCAATTAAAATGTTGGTGGGTTTATCAGGGTCGGTTTTTATTTCTTTCTTTTTGTCCTCAACAAGAACGGGTAATTTACCTTCTGCATCGGCTTCAAATTTTTCTTTCGTCTTTTCTTCTTCCCATACCAAACCATACTTCTTCCGCTTGTTTAGTTTTTTCAACTCCTCTATCAGTTGTTCTCTTGTGTAATTCTCGTAATTGTTTTTTGCCATCTTATTTATAATGTTTCAGTTTGCTTGTTATCTCCGCTTGCAAGTGATGTTGTGCGTTCGTGTAATCTTTTCATTTATTTTTTTAGGTAGTAATCCACTTGATTATTGGTTCAATAAATTTTGGAACAGGTATTTCTTCATCATTGGCAAACAATCTTGCTCTGACAGCGGGTGAATACCCCCTATGCTTGTTACAATAATTTTGATATGCCTCTTCGCCAAAATCAGTTCTCAATTGGCTCTCATAGTTTTTATCTAATTGCCAAATTAAAACGCCTCTCTCGGCATATTTATCAAGCATAGCATTGTATTCTTTTTCTTTATCTTTTTGGTCTTTGCTGAAATCACTGCTGTCAATATCATAGACAAAGCCAACAGGAATTTGCAACGAAAGAGCAAGTTTAACAAAATCCACAATGTTTCTTTTGCCTCCTACTTCAATGATTGTTGCACCG
Source organism: Bacteroidota bacterium (assembly GCA_018828505.1). GTDB lineage: Bacteria > Bacteroidota > Ignavibacteria > Ch128b > Ch128b > JAHJVF01. The sequence continues at coordinate 2,338 of JAHJVF010000134.1, forward strand.
CTTCTATCAATATCTACCTTTAACCTTTTTGCATATTCGGGCAAGGCAAGTTTCTCCGTATCGCCTTCAACAATCAATAATCTATTTGCAAAAAATAATTCATTGCGTTCTGGGTCAAGTTCCTTTCTGAATTTTTCTTTCAACTTTTCATCTGAAGGAAGAGATGATTGAACATATTGAGTTCCTTCTTTTGTTTTTGTGATGATTCTAATTTCATCAAACTCAGGAATTGTTACGAAGTGTGGAGAGTGAGTAATGTAAATGACTTGATTGGTCTTGCCAATATTTCTGATTGTTTTGTAAAGCGATCTTTGCATTTGCGGATGAAGAAACATTTCCGGTTCTTCCATAAGAAAAATTGCTCCTTGTTTTCTCCGTTCTTCAAATGCTTTGACAATTGAAATCACTATAGCATTTTGAAATCCTCCTCCGAGTTCTGTTGCGTTAATTCTGAAATCATTTTCTACAACAAATAATTCAAGCGACTTGTAGAACTCCAAACTTGAAAATGGAGCAAATTGAATATCCAATTTGTCTGCTTCTGTTTCAGGATTGAACCCAAGTTGATGTAGCGTATTTACCTTAATGGATTTTTCAAGTTCAATCAATTCATCTGTTTTTAGTGCTGCCATTGCTGCTGCAATACATTGTTTAAATCTTTCCTTTCTTGGAATTTCAACATCATTTCCTTGAGCATCCTTTACTCTGATTATGTTTTCTTCTCTTTCAAAATCCTTGTTGATGTCGCTTAGCAAAGTTCCAAGAAGAGAGTTTCTTGAATTGGGCAGTTGAGATTTTAAACTTCTGTCAATGCCGATATAAATAACAGGAATGCTCTCTTGAATTTCTTGGGGTATTGTTGTGAACGGTTCATATTCATGCTTCTGATTTTTCTTTGGTCGTTCTTTGTGTTTAAAAACAACCTTATCATCTAATTCTAGACATTGTTTTTCTAATCTTCTTTTGCCTTTGTTCTCACCCACTTTGTATCTTGTATAAAGAAACCTCAGCTTTGGAATATCAATAAAAATTCCTTTGAATTGTTCATGCTTAAATGGTTCAGAAAATACAATGTCAATTTTTATATTTTGGTCATGGTCATTATTGAAAACATCATCTTCATTAAATGTATTTACTGTAACCCAATCACGCCCTAACACACGATAAATCGCTGAAAGAATATTGCTCTTGCCAACATTGTTTGCACCAATCAATGCGGTGATTTGACCAAGCTTAATTGTAAGCGGTCCCTTCACACTGCGAAAACCTTCTACTGTGATTGATTCAATTTTCATTTGAATTTCATTTTAGTTGTCAAAAATACTATTTATTCATGTCGTTTTTTTTGTGTCTGGAAAAATTTGGCTCTTTTGATTTTGCCATTGCATTGTGCTTGTGCGGTTGCGGCAAAAACATGGAATGACCACAATACCCTCTATCAAAGAAGAGAGTGTCATGGTTTGTGCTGTTATGCCGATGTTCTCAATGTTTAAGTACATCGATCAACGGTTTTATTGGTTCAACGACAGCCTTCAAAGCTTTTTCCAATTGCTTGAGGGGATCAACTCCCGATCCCTTTGCTTTGTGGTCTGTGTCGAAGATTTTGTCAGTTGGGGACGTGTAAACTTTGGTGATAGCGTCGATGATAAATGCAGTATACTTCTCTCGCTCACCCGCCTGCTGCTCGTTGACGATTTTCTCCACCAGATCCTTGTATGGTACAAGAGACAGAGAAATGTTAGACTTAAAAGCATACTCTTCTTCGAACTTTCTTTCTCGACCATACTGAACGGTGCAGAATGCAATTGCGTAGATTAAAGGAAGAGATAAGGAGAGCTTGAGATAAAAAGCGACATTGAATTCAGTATGCATGCTGATCACAAAATAAGTGATCGCCAAAGAAGCCAATACAAGAAAGACTAGTGCACCCGCCCAGTAACGCTTTGATTTTGCAAGAGCAAGTTGTCTAGTTTGGAACGACCCAAAGAGTCCGAACCCAGTTGCCTTTTGTATCGTGACTTTGATTTGATCTTCAAGGCTTTGGAGATTTGTGATTAGGTCGCCCGTTGCCTTTTTGTTTGCCTCAACGATCTCTTGAGCTTGCTCAGAAGTGGAATCCATTTTCGTCTTGTACTGATCCACTTGGGAATAGAAATCTTTTATCTTTGGCTCAAGTGCGGTGACCTCGGCATTGCTTGTTTTTGTGCTTGCCAGCAATTGTGTTGCCGTGATGTCGTTTTGCTGAATGTTGGCTACGAGTGCAGCAGCATCTTGACTCGCCTTGGTCGCATTGTCGAGGTTGCTCTCGGTTTTCTTTGTTGATTCATCGGACTGTGCGACTAGACTCCTCAGATTCTCGACGGATTTACTTGCTTCGCCAAGCAGGGACTCCAAAACCTGTTTCTGGGCAACGGCCGATTCAAGTTCTCTTCTAAGCCTATCGATCTCAACTTCTTGTTTCTTGAGCTGGTTCATCTTGTTGAGAAATCCGAGGACTTCATCAGACATGTTATGTAATCCGTACTGCCAGATGGCAGTGTTTAGTTGCTCGATATAATTAGATAGGTTTTCAACCTCATCGGCTCCGCTAATGAGGCTGGACAGTGAACGAGAAATAGACTCAAGGTGGGAGAGTAGAGCTTTCTGGACTGTGATAGGAAGTTGAATGAGTTTCCTTTTTTCAATTGCGTCTGCAAGGATATGTCGAGCGGCGTTCAGATTGATGAAAGACTCATCAAGGGGTACAACACCTCTTTTTGTGTCGAAGCCAAGTTCGTTGCACTTGTCAAGAGCCGCCTTCTGCGATTCCTCCGTAAAAGTCGTTAGTATCTCCCACATTTTTTCAATCATTGCTTCATTCCTTTCTTTGTTCTCTTCACGTCATTAGGCACAATGCCACATAACTAGTGTAACTACGCAATACTTCGTTTATCCAATTAAGTTAGGTATAAAAAAACATTTCGTACATCCAATTAATATTAGCACAATAGACGAAGTATTACGTTTAATAATAAATATTAGTTTTTACATTCTCAATCAAAAAAACTCAACTAAACCAACACCGCTTTATACCCGTAACAATGCAATCCCCACTTTCCTTCATCTTGAATTTTACGGAAGACTAATTTTACTTTTTTTCCAATTTGGACTTTTTCTAAATCTGTATCGACTATTTGAGTAGTTAATTTCAATCCATCTTTCAATTCAACGATTCCGACTGCATAAGGAGTCTCTTTTGAAAATTTGTCAGGTCCAACTCTGATAATTGTGTAGGTTAAAATCTTTCCTTCATCCTGGAGTCTTACTGTTTCGAATTCATTCGACTTACATTTGCTGCAAACTAATCGAGGCGGAAAAAAGATCGAATCACACTGTTTGCATTTCCCGGCTTCAAGACGATAACGCTGAGGAATTTCACGAAAATATCTTGGACTTATCATACTGCCTCCAATATATGAATTAAACAACTCGCACCTGAACCGCCCATATTTTGAGCTAAACCGACTTTGGCATTTTTGATTTGCCGATCCCCGGCTTGATTCGTTAATTGCTCATATACTTCAATAATCTGAGCGATGCCCGTTGCACCAACCGGATGACCTTTTGATTTTAATCCACCGCTTGTATTGATCGGAATTTTTCCTTCGAGTGAAGTCAAACCTTTTTCAACTGCTTGGCCTCCTTTGCCTTTTCCAAAGAATCCTAAATCTTCGGTTACAACGATTTCAGCAATTGAGAAACAGTCATGAACTTCCGCAAACTGTATTTTATTGGGTGTGAGATTAGCTTGCTTATAAGCTTTTTCGGCAGCATGTTTAACTGCATTCAGAGTGGTAAAACTTTCACGACTGTGCAACGCAATCGTATCTGATGCTTGTGCAGATGCAATTACTTTTACAGGATGGTTTGTAATTTTCTTTGCCATTTCTAACGGACATAAAATCACACATGCTGCTCCATCACTCACCGGAGAACAATCTAATAACCTCAGAGGATCTGCAACTAATGTTGATTTCATTACCTGCTCAAGTGTGACTGGCGAACGAAATTGAGCATTCGGATTTTTCGAACCGTTCTTATGATTCTTTACAGAAACATGAGCAAGCTGTTCACGTGTTGTACCGAATTCATTCATGTGTGCATTTGCTATCATAGCATAAAGACCAGGAAATGTTACACCTTGATAGACTTCATATTCCTGGTCAGCGGCTGTTGCAAGTGCTTCAGTTACATCTGCACCATCAGTCATTTTTTCTACTCCGCCGGCGAGAACGATATCACTATGTCCGGAAGCGACTTCAAGGAATGCCTGTCTAAACGAGACACCTCCTGAAGCACAAGCCGATTCAACTCTTGAAGCGGGTATCGGCGTCATACCAAGATAATCAGCCATTACAGCACCGATGTGTTCCTGCCCGACAAATAATCCGCTCGACATAGTTCCTACATACATCGAATCTATATGATCGACTTTTGCATCTTTTATTGCATCTAATGCGGCTTGAACAAACATATCACGAATCGACATAGTCCAGAGTTCACCGAACTTTGTCATCCCAATTCCAATTACTGCTACATCTCTCATGATTTCTCCTTAGTCGTTTAGAATTATTTTATGTCTGAACTTGGCATACTGACCATAATCGAGATATATCTTATTCTCATGCAAATAATCTTTTAGCTTCGGAGCTAAATCTCTCACCTTATTTATCTCGTCTGTAACCTGGAAAA
>JAHJVF010000135.1 GCA_018828505.1 Bacteroidota bacterium
CATTTTTATAGTTCTTTAATGTCTTTGCTATTTTCTTCATCGGCTCTATACCTGCTTGCAGCAGGCAAGTTGGATTTAACAACGTTTTCATACCAACTATCCTGCCTGACGGCAGGCAGGCAAAAAATGCCGAAGCTTGTTCTGTTGTCTGCTTTTCAAATATTTCCATAATCCGCCAAAGGCGGACTTTCATCTTCCAGGCTCGTGAGGTTAATCCGTCAGCTGACGGACTTGATTTATTTCGATGAACTTTGTCCGTCAGTTGACGGATTTGTCTGTTAATTTATCTGAATTTTTTAGCATTACATACTTAGCTTTCTTAAGCAACGGTTCTGTTTTTACTTCCTTCTTGCGTGTATCGTCTATGCCTTTATTAAGATACCTGCCCGCCACGTCAGAACTAATGAGGCAGGCGGGGGCTTGACCACGTGATATTTGTCATGTACAATTTCAACATCCGAACATTTTTTTTTACTGCTGCAATAAATGCATCCCACATATCTACGCATACAGCTTTCATACCAGCTAATTGTTTATCTGTAAAGGTTTTTTTGAACAATTCTTCGGTTGCTGATAATGTTCTGTCTTTACCAACTTCTAATACACGATTTGCCTTGCTATCACTGATGACTGTTATGTATTGATGACCTTTTTTATAACTCTTTTCATCTATATTGATTACGGGAATATCATCTTTATTGTAACTTAAAAAACCACCTTCTTAGAAGGTGGTTATGTACTTTTGGCTACGCCATTACTGTAAAAGATAAATAACAATTGAATAAAAGATATCTTGATCCTGGTCTTTAAAGGAACTCAGAAATTCACATTCTCAAAAGGTGAATTTAAAAAAATTAATGAACGCTTCGCGTGTTTCTTAAAGCCACGTTCTTAGAACGTGGTTGTTTACTTAATTGTCGTCTTTGGAGTCCACGTTCTACACTCCCGCCTGCCTCTCTCATCTCAACAGGGCGGGCAGGTACGCACATTATTCGGTTAACTTTTTCGTAGCTAATATCAAGCAATTCTCCTGTTTATCTTCAGACCTTTGTCTGGTTATGGGTTGCCTTTAGTACTTTGATAGCATAATCGTCAAATTTCTTCGTGTGGCGACCATCATCGTCTGCCCACGGTACTGGTATACTCACAACATTGCCAAGTGAATTTTTTACTCCCTGCCACAAGATAGCTATGTCGTGGCGGGTCGGTACACGACAATACAAATAGCTGTTATATCCCAATATATCAAGATGTCTCCAGGTCCTTTCCGGACGATAATCATAAATTGGGCATATCTCTCCTGTTTCTCTGCATACACCTTCGTCATCTGTGTAACGGATAGAAATGTGAACTTCCTTTTTCTGGCTTTTACCGAAGGGACTCATTCGAGCACTCTCTTCGGTGAAGTTAATTTCATTTACCTCCCATTCAGGAGGTAATTGTAATAGCTCGGTAATAAATTCTGTTGTTTCCATACCTTTAATTTAATAACTTTTCACACAATTAACGGTAGAACCGTAATTTTTATATTAAAAAAGTTTGGGAATCTACCCCTTCGGGGTTGGAAAGTTTTTTATGTCACATTATAGTACAATTACAGGGTTAATTTCAATTAAAGTTGAGAATAATCATCATATATTAAAGAGGGGAAGTTGGTGTTCATAATTATTTATCGTTTAGTTATTTTTGATTGTTGTTTATTAAACTTAAGGAGGATCGAGATATGAAGTTTACGAGGATAACAGTTAATCCTAATCAAATGAATGGAGTACCCTGTATAAGAGGCTTAAGAATACCTGTCTCGGTAATTGTTGGAATGATTGCCGAAGGGATCAGAAATGAAGAAATTTTGAACTTATATCCTGACCTGGAAAAAGAAGACATTAAAGAAGCTTTGCAATATGCGGCGGAAGCAGTTAGAGAGCAGCAAATTCCACTTATTAATACATGATAAAATTTTTAGTTGATAATGCTCTTTCACCTCTATTATCTACCAAGCTGTGTGAAAGTGGTTATGATTCAGTTCATGTTCGGGAATTAAATCTCCAAAATTCAGACGATCTTATTATTTTCAATAATGCATTAGAACAGAATAGAGTAATAATCTCTGCTGATACCGATTTTAGTACGATTCTCTCAACATGGAAATATTCGTTTCCCTCATTAATTTTATTCAGAAGAGGTATAGCAAGACATCCTCTAAAGCAAATAAAGATATTACTCGAAAATCTTTCCTCGATTGAGTCTGCATTAGAATCGGGCAGTATTGTAGTGATTGAAGAAAGCCGTATAAGAATTCGCTCATTACCACTTTAAATACTTGAATTGATTTACAAGAAGATTTATTCTATTTAATCATTTTAATCAAAATGAAAACTGTACTTAAAAAAGAGATGTTTAATAACAAATACGGATTTTTTACAGACGATTTCAGAGAATTTGTGATTACCGATCCACGCACTCCGCGGCCGTGGTTTAATTATATGTGGAATGATGAATACGTCGGTCTGATTTCTCATACAGGCGGCGGATTTAGTTTTCTGGAAAGCCCGCGCGATAATCGTTTGACAAGAATGCGATACAACTCTTTGCCGTGGGATAGACCCGGAAGGTACGTCATCGTTAAAGATGTTGAAACAGGCAAATATTGGTCGTTGAGCTGGGCTCCAACGATCGATCAAAAATATAAATTATTTGAATGCAGGCATGGACAAGGTTACACAAAAATCATTACCGAAATTAACGGTATTCGCGGAGAAATAACTTACTTCGTTCCGATAGATTGTAATGCTGAAATTTGGAGAGTAAAACTCACAAATCTTACCAATCGAAAAAGAAATCTTGAAGTCTACTCTTTTACTGAATTGTTGATGGGAAATGCATTGAACGATTTAATCAATCAACCCAACGATAAACATTTCACTGAAATTTATTTCAATAAAAAACATAAAACGCTTGTTGCAACAAGACGCTATTGGGTTTTGAATAGAAGAGTAACTGTCGAACAACCCAATTTAGATTGGAAGTATAAAATTCTTTTTACTCAAACACTTCCGATAAAAGGATTTGATGGAAGTCTCGATAATTTCATCGGACGTTGGCGTGCAGAATCAAATCCCGAATCCATCGAAACAGGAAAGATGAAAAATACCGAAATTACGGCAGGCGATCCGGTTGCGGCACTTCAATCAAAAATATCTCTCAATCCAAAATCTGAAAAAGATTTTGCCGTAGTGATGGCTGTATCGCCGAAAGAAGTCGAAAATCCTTATGAGCATTTAAATTGGGATTTGTTGACCAAAATCGAAACTATCGATGAAAAATTTTCTGAACTCAGAAAAAAATGGGATGATTACCTTTCGGCTTTTAAGGTTTATTCATCAGATAGTAAATTTGATTTGATGTTAAACGTTTGGAATCAATATCAAGCCGCGGTTACTTTTGATATGTCGCGAAATGCAGGATACTATCATGGTGGACTTTTATTCGGAACCGGCATGCGAGATCAATTTCAGGATATTCTCGGAGTGGTTATCGTAAATCCGGAGAACGTCCGCTCTCGTCTAATCAATGCACTTCGATTTCAATTTAAAGATGGTTCAACTCTTCATAATTTTTTCAAATTGACAGATTGGGGAGAACGTACAAATCACTCCGATACTCCACTTTGGATTCCTTTTGGAATTGTTGAATACCTGAATGAAACCGCAGATTTTTCGATTCTTGATGAAGTAGTTAAATTTTATGATGAAGGGGAAGCAACTGTTTATGAGCATTTAAAGAGAGCAATTGATTTTTGTCTTTCTTTGACCAGTTCGCGAGGAATTCCTAAAATCATGAATGGCGATTGGAATGATACTCTCGATAAAGTTGGGCCCAAAGGTGAAGGTGAAACAATTTGGGGTGCTTTCTTTTTGGCATACATTATCAAAAAAGTCCTTGAGCTTCTGGAATGGAAAAAAGATTTCGATACATTGAACAGATGGAAAACCAAATATCAAAAAATTTCAGAAGTTGTCAACAAAGTCGCTTGGGATGGTGAATGGTACATCCGCGCATTCAAAGATAATGGCGAACCACTCGGTACTCACAAAGCAAAGCAAGGAAAAATTTTTATTAATGTACAATCGTGGTCGGTGATCTCTGGACTTGCACCGAAAGAGAGAGCAGATAAATGTATTTCGTCGGTTAAAAAATATCTTGCAAGACCAAACGGAATTCAAATTTGCTGGCCGTCATTTACAGAAATTGAAGTAGATGTCGGTTTGATTAGTCGTTGCGTCCCTGGTAAAAAAGAAAACGGTGCAATCTTCAATCACGCTTCATCGTGGTTTGTTCTTGCTTCAATTCTAAATGGCGATGTTGATTTTGCTTATGATGTTTACATGCGAATGAATCCTTTGAATTCATCGAAGAGAATTGACAGATATGAGGTCGAACCTTACGTTTACGCAGAATATATTACAAGCCCCGATCATCCAACCGAAGGACAAGCAAGTCATTCATGGCTAACAGGTACGGCAGTGTGGATGTTGAGAATTGGAATCGATTACATTCTCGGCTTCAATACATCGTTAAAAGGATTGACAATTAATCCAAACATTCCTTCACATTGGAAAGAATTCAGAGCGGAGAGAAAATTCAGAGGGAAATTAATCAAACTGCATGTTCTCAATCCACACGGAAAAAATTCCGGATTCAGCGAAATAAAAATTAACGGAGAGAAAGTTGATAATAACTTTATTGAAGTTGAAAAGTTTAACGAACATGAAATCGATGTAGAGTTGATTTTATAACAAATAATATTACTCAAGTTGACCGCCTTATTTGTAATTGATTATTTTATAATGAGTTAAAGAAAGTTAAAAATTTTAATGTTCTTCATAAAAACATTATATTTTTCAAAAAATAGACTTTTTCTTTTTACGCGGTCAACTTGAGTAATATTAATAGGAGTCAAACAGAACATTGAAGAAAATTTTTATCTTAATCGTAGTTATTTTGGGTATCAAAGAGCTAAGTGCACAAGAACTAAGAGGTACATGGATTGCACGCGACCAGCTTGCAACGAAAGAAGCCCTCGCACTTGCAATGGACAGTCTTGCAGCAAATAATTTCAATGTGGTTTACGTTAATGCGTGGAGTCGCGGCTATCCTCTATGGCAAAGTGATATTTTTTATCAACATACCGGAACAGCTATTGATCCAGCATTCGTTGGACGTGATATATTAGCGGAAGCAATTGCTGAAGGGCATAAGCATGGGCTTCACGTTGAAGCTTGGTTCGAATATGGATTCGTTGGCGGATACGTATTGTATTATCCGGGGACAAGCGGAAAAGGAAAAATATTTGACGTTCATCCGGAATGGGTTGCAAAACGTCAAGATGGCGGAGAAAAAGACAACAGCAATTTTTATTGGATGGTTCAAACGAGAAGAGATGTGCAAGATTTTTTAATTGCTCTTTGTACAGAGATGGCTCGCAAATATGATCTCGATGGAATTGAATTGGACCGAATAAGATACTCGAGTTTGCAGTATGGCTATGATTCGTACACTGATAGTTTATATCGTCTAGAACATAGCGGAAATCCTCTACCGATCAATTATTCAGATGCATCATTTATCCGCTGGCGTGCAGATAAATTAAATGAGTTTGCTGCCAGAATCTACGACAGTCTTAAAGCAATAAATCCTAATCTAAATATTTCGAATGCACCGAGCTTATACAGTTCAAGTTCATATACGTCGTATACTAATTTTTGTCAGGATTGGGCCTGGTGGGTGAATAATAATAAGATCGATAACGTTCAGGTTCAGATGTATGTAAGTTCTCCTGCTTCTTTTTCATCTATATTAGATTATGCAAATACATTAGCCGCTAATAAATCAAAAGTTTTTCCGGCTTTTGCCGTAGCACCATCGGGAACTCCACTTATTCTCGAATCGGTGTTACAGTTTATCGATATCGCAAGAGCTAAAGGTCATAATGGGAATTCAATTTGGTACTATACCGACCTTCGTTCATATTTCTCCGGAATAAAAAATGCACGTTATAATGATAAAACATATCCGCCATTCTCAAAAACTGATTGGAGAGAAGTAAAAAAGATAATCAGCATCTCAAACTCCGCAGATGCAGTAAGATTCGGCAATTGGTTCAACAGTTTAGTTTATGGTTATGATGGTCCTTCAATTTATTCTAACTATGGCGATTCTGCTGCGGTGAGTTATTACATCGATGTACCGGCAAATGGATTTTATGAAGTCTATGCATTTGTTCCGATCGGTGCAGACCGTGCACAGAATGCGGAGTACATTGTTATTGATCCCTCTGGAGTTGAAAAGAGAGTTTACGTTGATCAGTCTGATGTTAACAATAAACGCTGGTTTAAATTGGGTGATTTCAAACTGAAAGCCGGTAGAAGTCTTGTTGCTGTTTTAAGCAATCGTGGAATTGCAGCCGGTAAAAGAGTTAGTGCTGATGCGATAATGATAAAATTGAACAGAAGATTATCCCCGGAAGTAATAACATCAGTTGAAACTGAAAAGAATTTGAATGAAAGTTTTGAACATAAGATCAATTTGAAAAATTATCCGAATCCTTTTAATGATCAGACGACTGTTACTTTTGAATTAACTGAATCAAAAAGAGTAGATCTTTCACTATATAATATATTAGGTGAAAATGTTATGAAGGTTGAGAGGTTTAGTGGTAAAAAGGGAATAAATAACATTCAGATCGATACTTCTTCCTTTCCGAGCGGAATTTATTTTTGCTCGCTTGAGCTTGATGATAAAATTTATTTCGGTAAGCTGCTTCTCTTGAAATAGTTATTTATCCAAGAGCTTAAATCTTAATCTCAGCACATCATTTTCAAAACTTGTCGAAATGATTTTAAAGCGTCCAATTTCTGAAGTTGAGTTTACGTGAATTCCGCTGCAAGGGCAAGAATCGTAATCGCCAATTTTAATAATTCGCAATGTGTCGCCAGCCTCATCCGGAAGTCTTTCCAAATTAAACATCTTTTCAGCTTCTAAGCGCGGGATGAATTCTTCGTAAACATCCAAGCTCTTTACGATTACCTCATTAACACGTTTTTCAATTTCGTCAATCTCGAGTTCAGTTATTTCTCTATTGAACTTGTAATCGCACTTGGATTTTTTCTTTTCGATATGGGCGCTAAATGCTCTTCCGCAATCGAACATTCTAACCATAGTTTGGTTAAGAATATGTTCAGCAGAATGCATTCTTGGATCATAATCTTTTTTCATAGTAGGAATTATCCCTATTTACTTGAACAACAATTTTTCCAATCGTCTTTCCCGATTTTAATTTTGATACTGCATCCGGCAGCTTATCATATGGAAATCTTTCACCAATAAAGGGTTTTGGCAGATTGAGTTCCTGCACTTCTGCTAAAATTTCTTTTAACATTTCTACTTTATCGTAAAGCCAGATAAGATTAAAACCGCTTACAGTTTTGTTTTGCTCAATGATCCGAAGAGTATCGATTTTAGGTCGTCGTAAATAATTAGCAGCAAGCTTAAAATAATTTGAACTAAACTTACCGGTTGAGAAACTAGCTCCGCCGTAAATCATCATTCTCCCCATTGGAGCGAGTAAATCGTATTTGATCTTTAAAACATCTCCTCCAATAGATTCCAGAGCTAAATCGAGTGTTCGATCTTTTAGTGCACGTATTAGATTCTTTTTAAAATATTTATCTCTTACAATGATTTGGTCATAACCTTCTGATTTGGCAAAATCAGTTTTTGATTCATTGCCTATGACCCCTATAGTATAAGCATTAAATCTTTTTGCAATTCTATTCGCATAAAGTCCTACACCACCGACAGCACTTTCAATTAAAACAGTTTGTCCAAATTGAAGATTACCAAGTTTCGTCAGAGCGTAATAAGCAGTCAATGAATTAACGATAAAACTTGCTCCTTCATCGAATGTCCAATCGTTCGGGATTTTCAAAATGTATCGTTGGTCGATATTCAAGTGTGTTGTAAAGCTTCCAAATTTAATTACTCCCATGACCCTATCGCCAATTTCGGATTCTCTAACTAAGTCTCCTTTATTTATAACTAATCCGGAAAATTCAATTCCCGGGATAAAATCTCGTTTCGGTGCAGCTTTGTACAGACCAAGAACAGTAAAGACGTCTGCGAAATTAAGTCCGATTGATTTTATTTCAATTGTAACTTCATGATCTTGCGGAAGAGGAAGCTCTTCCGAGACCAATTTCAGTTTTTTTATTGAACCGGGTTTTGAAATTCTATAAGACTTTCTAATCATAAGGGGATATTCTCATAACTTAGCGGCAAGCTAAAAAGTTTAAGAAATAATAACAAGAAATCTCTATCAATTGATATAGAGATTCGTTTATATTTAATACCCCCAAAAAAAGATTCCATCTTTTAACAATTCATTTTAGCAGTGTTAAAGATGGAATCTTTATTTGTTCGAGAAAATTCATGCCATTATAATTTTTATTGAGTATTATAATTCTGAACACCATATTTGAATTAAAAATATAAAGCTAATTATTAGATCATTAAACATAATTACACAAAAATAAAAAGTGAGAAAAAGAAATGAGGACATTTGTTTACCTTCCAATCATTTTATCAGTAGTGATCAATTTTTCATTTGCACAGGACAGTAAGATAAATATTAAAAATCCTTTTTTTCAAAAGTATGAGACACCTTTTGAAGTCCCTCCATTCGATAAAATTAAAGAAGAGCATTATCTGCCCGCCTTCAAAGGCGGTATCGAGGCACAACAAAAAGAAGTGCAGGATATTGTCAATAATCCGCAGCCTCCAACATTTTCGAACACGATTCAAGCTCTTGAATACAGTGGAAACTTACTCACAAAAGTCGGTTCTGTTTTTTACAATCTTAATTCTGCAAATACAAATGACGAGCTTCAAAAAATTGCTAAAGAAGTTTCGCCGTTATTATCAAAACATCGAGACGACATTAACCTAAATGAAAAATTATTTCAGAGGATTAAAACAATTTATGAAGGGCGTGGCAAATTAAATTTAACTGCTGAACAGATGCGTCTACTTGAGGAACATTACAAAGATTTTGTCCGTGGCGGTGCAAATCTGAACGAAGAACAAAAGACGAAATTAAGAGAGATAAATAAAGAACTATCACTACTTACGTTGAAATTCGGTGAAAATATTTTGAAAGAAACTAATTCCTTCAAAATGATCCTTGATAAAAAAGAAGATCTTGACGGACTGCCAGAATCAGTCATCGAAAGTTCGAGCAAAGCAGCTCAAGATGCGGGGTTGAAAGATAAATGGCTTTTTACATTGGACAAACCGAGCTTTATACCTTTTCTACAATATTCAAAAAGACGTGATTTGCGCGAAAAGATTTTCAATGCATATATCAATCGCGGCAACAATAACAACGAATTCGATAATAAAGAAATCTTATCAAAGATCGTTTCATATAGGATAGAGAAAGCAAAATTACTCGGATATAATAATCACGCTGAATTCATACTCGAAGAGAATATGGCGAAGACACCTGATAAAGTATACGACTTCATCCGTCAACTTTGGGAGCCTGCATTAAAGGTTGCACAAAGTGAAGCCGCGAAACTTCAAGAGATGATAAAAAAAGAAGTACATGATTTCAAATTAGAACCATGGGACTGGTGGTATTATTCAGAAATCATAAAAAAAGAAAAATATGAACTTGATGAAGAAATTCTTCGTCCATATTTCAAACTTGAGAATGTTCGGAACGGAGCGTTTGATGTTGCAAATAAACTTTTTGGAATTACGATTCATGAAAGAAAAGATATTCCTGTTTATCATCCTGATGTTCAAGTATTTGAGGTGAAAGAATCTGACGGCAAGCACATTGGATTGTTATTTATGGATTTTCATCCGCGACCCGGAAAAAGAGTTGGTGCATGGATGAACTCATTCAGAAAACAGTACAAAGAAAAAGGAAAGAATATCAATCCGCTTATTGCTAACGTCTGTAACTTTTCTAAACCGACAACTGATAAACCTTCTCTTTTAAGCTTCGAGGAAGTTGAAACATTATTTCATGAGTTTGGTCATGCGCTTCACGGTTTGCTTTCTAATAGTACATACCCGAGTTTAACAGGTACTTCAGTTCCGAGAGATTTTGTTGAGCTTTGTTCTCAGATCATGGAAAACTGGGCGAACGAGCCTCAAGTCTTAAAATCTTACGCAAGACACTACGTAACAAATGAACCCCTTCCGGATGAACTAATTGAAAGAATGAAAAAAGCCGAGCACTTCAATCAAGGTTTTGCAACGGTGGAATATCTTTCTGCAGCATTTTTGGATATGGATTGGCATACATTGACCGAACCAATTTCTTCCGATCCGATGGAGTTTGAGCAAAAATCCTTATCAAGCATTCAGCTAATTCCGGAAATAGTCGTTCGTTATCGAAGTCCTTATTTCAATCATATTTTCTCTGGCGGATACTCTGCGGGCTACTACAGTTACATCTGGGCAGAGGTTCTTGATGCCGATGCATTTGAAGCATTCAAAGAAACAAGCCTGTTCGATAAAAAGACGGCTCAAAGTTTTAGAGAAAATATTCTTGCGAGAGGCGGAACAGAAGATCCTATGGTACTCTATCTTAAATTTAGAGGAAGAGAACCTCGAGTTGAACCGTTATTAAAAAGAAAAGGACTTAATTAAAAAAATCAGTTGAATTATATTTACTTAAATTATACAGGAAGACAAAGCATTTTGAACAATAAATCGAATTCTGTTACGAAATAATGCGAATAAAAACAATAATTATTTTATGATAAAAATTTTTTATCATCACGAAAAAGGACTTCTGTAATCCTGTATTGAAAACAAATAATAATTTTGAATATGATTTTTTAATAATCGGCAGCGGGTTTGGCGGTTCCGTCGCTGCACTTCGTTTGGCGGAAAAAGGTTATAAAGTTCTCGTAGTTGAAAAAGGAAAGTGGTATTCAACCAAAGATTTTCCTAAAACTAACTGGAATCTTAAACGATGGCTCTGGTTACCGATATTTAGATTTTTTGGATTCTTTAAAATCACTTTTTATCGGCACGTTGGAATCTTATCTGGGGTAGGAGTTGGCGGCGGCTCTTTAGTTTACGCAAACACGTTACCAGTTCCTAAAAAAGAATTCTTTGAAGCTGAATCATGGTCACATCTTGCTGATTGGGAAAAGGAATTGGCTGAACATTATCAGACCAGCCAAAAAATGATGGGTGTAGTAACAAGCCCAAGATTAGAGAATGGAGATAAAGCACTTCAACAATTAGCAAGAGAAATCAATAAAGAGGATTTTTTTGAACCAACTCAAGTAGCTCTGTTTTTTGGTGAGCCGGATAAAATTGTTAAAGATCCTTACTTCAATGGAGAAGGTCCGGATCGATTAGGCTGTACTTTTTGCGGTGCTTGTATGGTTGGCTGTCGTGAGAACGCAAAGAATTCACTCGACAAAAATTATTTATACCTTGCTCAAAAAAAAGGAGCTGAAATCAAATCAGAATCGGAAGTCTATGACATAATTCCGATTGACAATGATGATGCGTCTGAAGGATATATAGTCAAATGGAAATCATCGACAAAAATATTTAAGAAGAAAAGCGAAGCAAGAGTGAAAGGAATTGTTTTTGCCGGAGGAGTTCTTGGCACTGTTCCTCTGATGCTAAAATTTAAAGAGACTTCGTTACCGAATTTATCAGAAAAAGTCGGTTACAACATCAGAACAAATTCCGAAAGTCTGATGGGAATAGTAGCCCCACAAAAAGAAACTGTATTTTCAGATGGAATAGCTATCAGTTCAATTTTACATATAGATGAACATAGCCATCTTGAGCCGGTGAGATATCCGTCAGGCTCAGGTTTTTGGCGGCTTCAATTAGCTCCGGTAACTGTTGGTAATAATGTGGTTACAAGATTGATAAAGGCAATTGTAGAAATTTTAAAACATCCTGTACGTTACTTTAAAGTTTACTTTGTACGAGACTGGGCAAAAAAAACTCAAATACTTCTTTACATGCGGACAATTAGCGGAACATTGAGATTTACACATGGCAGGTTTAGAATGAAATCGAATATAGGAGAGGGTGCACTTCCAACAGCGTTCATGCCCGAAGCAGAAAAGTTAGCTAAAAGATTTGGTGAAATCGTAAATGGCACGCCTGGTGCATTGTTATCAGAAATTATTTTGGGAATTCCTACCACAGCGCATATTCTCGGCGGAGCAACAATGGGAAAAAATATTAATGAAGGAGTGATAGATAAAGATAACCGGGTCTTTGGTTATAAAAATATGTTTGTTTGTGATGGATCGATGATATCAGCAAATCCTGGGGTGAATCCGTCACTAACGATTTTAACACTCAGTGAAAGGGCGCTGAGTAAAATAGAAGTTAAAGTTTCTAATTGAAATTGAAGAACTACAACCCTACTCATAATCAATGGCGGAGAGAAAGGGACTGACTACGTCCCGTTGAGCGGGGCTTCGTCAGTTAAAACTGACTACGCTACGGAGTCGCTTCGTCAGTTAAAATTCTTTTTTTTAGGATGGCTTTACCAGAACCAGTTTTGAAATATTTCTCTAGTTCTCTCGCTTTGGATTCAGTTTTAACTGCAATGAATGCCTCTAAAGTCAATGGCTTATGTCGAATGTTAATAAATCAGTTTAGGAAGCTTGGCCAGCCAACCGATTGACTACATTCCTTCGGAATTTTGTCAATTAAAAAGCCCCCTTTCAAAATTGGCCAGCCAACCGAAGCCGATTTATCGAGACGTAGGTTGGCGGAGAGGGAGGGATTATCCGCTGATGAGCTATTGGTTGCATTTTCTTTGAGAAAAGAAGTTTTTCAAGAAGTAAGTGTCATAAAAGTGTCATAGAATTTTTGCTAATCTCATGTATTCATCCACTCCAAAATAATTCATAACACAAAAAAGTTTAGAACGGAAATCACGCGAATGCATGTAGAAGAACGATTAAACTATCGAGTAATATCAAACCAGCCCGCCTTGTTGTTCTGACGTAGATTGGCAGGGAGGATACGGGAAAAATATTATATAAGAATTACACCAGGTCGTCTTTGTGATATGGTAAATGAAGTAGCAACTCATACAAAAGGTAGTAAACAGATAAAAGAAGAGCACCACCCCAATTGGGAAGGATATTTAATCGTCGATGAAAAATACATAAACGTCAAAGGTAAGAAGCAAGTTAGTCTGATAGCTGTAGATTCAAGTTGCGATATTGTACACGAGGAATTCTTAGCATATCAAGAGCAGACAAGATATGATGAATTTTTCGTCCGCCGTGGCGGACATAAAGTCTCACCTTAAATATCCATTTAGGTCAGTTATAACAGATTTAGATTTTATGTTAGAAAAGTCAATAAAAACAGTACTTAACAGCGATATTCCTCATCAGAAATGTTTGAAACACATGATAGAGAACGTAAAGAGGATACTAAATTATTCTAGCACGAAAGCCCAATACAACAAGCTGATGCGGATGCATCCCTTTGGGAAAAAACATGTCGAAAATAGAATTGTTATCAGTCAGGAAAAAGCAGAGCAATTAGAAGCCATAGAAGATAAATATTTTGTATAGGAGAACTTTTGTCTGGTATAAGAGAGATTTTGTATTGTACAAATAGAGCTGAATCAAATCTCAAGTTAAAACAGTTAAGAAATAGATTTGGTCCGAAATATTCGAAGGTGTTCAATTTGATTGATCATCATTTGACCGGGTTACTTAATCATCAAAAGGATAACTTGATCCCAAAGACAAATAACCTGGCAGAAAATAAAAATTGACAGATTAAAAGAAGATTTAAAACAATTGAAGCATTTCAATCTAAACAAAATGCTAGTAACTACTTAAGGTTCAAGCCATATACTGATTATCGTAAAAATAGAAAGTCACGCAATGGTAAATCTCTTTTAGAAATCTGTGGTGTAGTTCTAAGAAAAGAAGATCGGTTAAAAAATTCTGTAAATGTATATTAATTCAGTAGCCGAAAAGTGGTATGCGACCTTATTATTTTGATTTACAATAATCATTGATTTATATAAATTAAAAATAAATGTTTACTTCCAAATTCTGGATATTGATTAGTAATTTTGGAAAGAAGATTTACTCTCTTGTACAATAAACTTATATATTTAATCAGTATTAGATTTCAATTACATGCAATTATATGAGATTTGAAGTCAATAATTCATCACTGGGGCAGTTTAAAACTCTATTAATTAATGATAATGAAACCAGAAGTAAAATTGAGATTGCTTTAAGAGGTGCAATGCTTCTTAGCTACTATGTAAAGCTCGATCAAAATATTTTTAACATCATTGATGGTTTTCAATCTCAAGATGAATTGGGATCGGGTACAGGTGCACGATGCTGGATCATGGCGCCGTTTCCCAATCGAATTGAGAATGGTATATATAAATTTCTCGGGAAAACTTACCAGCTACGCCCGATCGCTCCAAGAACTCAGGTAATTCATGGTTTTACATCAAATGTCGATTTCAAAATTATTGATACGGAATCTAATGATGAAGAAATTATAATTACTTTTTATACAAATATTCTTCGACCAGGAGTATTTGAGGGTTATCCATTTAGTGTCGATGTTTACATTAAATACATTTTTAACGGATTAAAATTAAATATTGAAGTAATAGCTAAAAATGTTGGAAATGAACCGGCTCCGTTCGGAACCGGGTGGCATCCATATTTCAGAACCTCCGAGAAAGGGTCTGCCCACCATGTCCAGCTGCACGAGGCAGGCGGGATTGATCATCTAATCCTTACGCTCAACGCGAATCAATTAATACTTACTGATAAGAATTTAATACCGCTCAAAGATGAAAAGGCTTATGGTAAACTAAACGATTATTTAGACTTTGATTTTAGAGATACGAGAACAATTGAAGAACGTGTGATAAAAAATAGAATACTCGATAATTGTTTTGCTGATCTGAAAGTAGATGAAAATGGAATTTCTTCAACAACATTATATGATCCCACCAATGATCTGCAAATAAAAATTTTTCAGAAAGGAGGCCTTACACTAGTTTTTTCCGGTGACACACTTTCTGAAAGACAAAGAAAATCAATTGCAATTGAACCTGTGCAATTTATGACGAATGCATTTAACCGTCCGGAATTAGAAGAAAAGATTAGAATCAATCCTGGAAAAGAATCAAAATTCGAATTTGGAATTGAAGTTTATTGTAACAAATAATTTTGTTCGCAATCAACGCACAGCTGTCAAAAAAAAAGGGAACATTAATAAATCTTTTAATTTGATAGATTTTGGACAGATGCGGATTAAATAATTAATAAAATTGACAAGAGGTATTGACTTTATATAAAAAATACTGTAGTATTTATCTAGAATGTTAACGCTAACACGGAGCTATATACAAGTTTATCAAAGTATCACCGAAAAGATAAATTTATATACAGTTTTAGTGTGTCGACCAAGAATTAAAAATACATTCAAATCTTTTAATTCATATCCAAAACAAATTACAATTAACAACAGGAGGCATGTATGAAGTTCTTGCAACTTTTCCTGCGATTTTCTCTTCTGAGTATAATCACAATTTTTCTGAGTAAAGGTACAAGCTTTGCTCAAGAACCAATTGGTGGTCCATATACAGAACAAAATTAGTCGGACGACCCAAGAAGGGGAAACTTGTTTTTAATAAGCTGCACGATTACGCACAAATTTATCTTGATGGGAAATTTATTGGGACTGTCTACCGGAATAAAGAAGAAAATTCGATGATTGAGTTGCCGGAAACAGATGACCCAAATCCAACATTAGATGTTTTGGTTGAAGCTCTTGGACGAATAAATTTTGGACCAAGACTTCTTGATAGAAAAGGTATAACGAATTATGTTGAGCTTAATGGTGTCACTTTGATGAATTGGAAAGTTTATAATCTTCCTATGAATTACTCCGATCTCAATAAATTGAAATTTACAGAAGAGATTGTTTCAACTGCACCTGCATTTTACAGCGGTCATTTCGATCTGGAAAAAACAGGAGACACGTTTCTTGATTTAAGCAAATGGAAAAAAGGATTTGTTTTTGTCAATGGGCATAATCTCGGTCGATACTGGGATATTGGTCCTCAACGTGATCTGTATTTACCCGGTGTCTGGCTTAAAAAAGGAAGAAATGAAATTATAATTTTTGATTTATTGATAGATAAACCCGCACCGCTCAGCAGTTCTTCAATGAGAAATAAAGATTGAAAGTGTAACTGATTTTAAGCAATCACAAATATTTTTGTTGTAATAAATAACCATATATTAAACAACAATATAAAGGAGTACCAAAATGAAAAGGCTTACTTATGTTCTTTTAGCAACTTTGTTGATGGCATTGAGCGGTTTTGCTCAAAGCACATCAATACTGTTTTTCTCGGGCAACGCTGGTGGACTTTCGGACAGCGTTACATACAGCTCCTGGGGGTTTGCCCAGAATCGGCTGCATTTAGCTGAACAACAAGGATATACCCCGGGTACCGATGCGTTACTTTGGGCTACGTCAAATTGGAGCTGGCAAGGTATTAATTTTGGTCTTAAACGCAAGCAGAATCTTAAAGCTACCTGGAATTCCGATACACTTAGTTTCAAGATTAAAGCTCCTGCCGGTATAAACACACTGCTTTCAAAAATTAAAGATAATGCAGGGAAAGCCGGTGTGTACATTTTTACCGGTTTAGATACTCTTTCTAAAGGAGACTGGCTGCAAGTTAAAGTTCCATTAAAGAACTTCGTACTCGAAACTCCGTTTGATACCACTCAGGTTCAAAATCTTACTTTTGAAGCAGCATACGAAAACAAAACCATTCCGGAGACACTCTTATTTGATGATATACAAATCGGTTCTCCCAAAGTGGTCGTTCATGTAGTTGTATTTAACGGCAGGTCGCTGCAATACGGGATAAGTTATAACGCTTGGGGATTTCCAAATAATAATCTTGTCATCGCTCAGGGTGAGGGATATGTTCCCGGAACGAACGCTATCAATTGGGAAGGGTCAAATTGGAGCTGGCAAGGGATGGAGTTTAAAATGCGTCCGCAGGATTTTACTAATTCTTGGCCTGCTGATACTCTTAAGTTTAAGATAAAAGCACCGGCAGGTATTAATTCGCTGTTAGTGCGTTGGAAAGATGCAAATGGAAAAAACGCAACTCGCATTCTAACAAGCAGTGATGTGGTTTATGACGGCACCTGGAAAAAGGTAAACGTACCGCTTAATTATTTTACTCCGGATGCAGGTTTTAACATGTCAAAAATTACAGCTTTCAGGATTGAAGCTGCTGTAGAAAATTTAACCGTTCCACAGCGTCTTCTGTTTACCGATATTTGGACCGGTAACCCTTCAATAGATGTTATTCCTCCTGCTGCACCTGCGAGTGTGTCGGTATCTACCGATCCTTCTTACCCGTATGTAAATCTGGTTTCTTGGGCTGATGTAACGAGCGAAACCGGCGAGACCTATAATGTTTATGCAAGTCTTTATCCTATAACTAAACTGGATACAAACACTGTTGTGCAAATAGCTGCAAATGTTCCGGAAGGTACAACCTCAATTCCTCACAGGCTTTATTATCCATTAAAGGATCATGCTATATCATACTATTATGCAGTTGAAACGGTTGATAAAGCCGGGAATGTTTCTACAACTTTTGCTGCAACTCCAGCTCCTTACACAAATGTCGGAAAGAAGAGAGCTGTAATTTCATTAAATCCGCCCCAGAATTTTATAGCCGATGCCAACCTAAATGAGTGGACAAATATCGTTCCTTATACTATGAATCCAAAACGGAATATTTATTCAGGGATAATTAGTGATTCACTCGATTACTCGGCTGAAGTTTATGTGGCAATAGATAGTGCCTTTTTGTACGTAGCCTTTGATGTATTAGATGATGTGTTCTCTTGGAGATCTACCAATACTCAACAATGGTGGGAGGATGAAAACATAGAGTTCTACTTCGGGCTTTATCAGTTATCCCGTCCGCATCAGGTCTTTCAACGCGGTAAAGAACCTGATTACCGGATTGTTTTTATACCTAACAGGCTGATGAGATCTACTCCTGGCTATCCTGATTTAGACATTTATCAGAACAATACTGCCAATTATATTTGGAAAGATTTCGGCGGACGAGACTACATTATTGAAGCCAAAATTGCCTTGTCCAACATTCGGGTTTCGGACGACGCAATCTTTAAACCGAAAAGAGGTATAGAAATTCCATTTGAAATATTCGCCGCCGATGCAGATGTTGTTAATGGCGGAAATCAAAGCTATCTTCAATTAGGAGACAATCCGGCGCTTAATCCTTTCCATGGGGGTCCTTCTAAATGGACATTTGCGTGGATAGGTGTCCCAGATTGGGTTACAGGTGTGGAAAAAACTGATAACAGTATCCCCACAATGTTTGAGGTAATGCAAAATTATCCAAATCCATTCAATCCTTCTAGTACAATAAGATTCGCAATACCTCATCAATCATTGGTTACTATTAAGATATACAACATGCTTGGTCAAGAAGTAAAAACTCTCATGAATAAGGAAATGTCGCCTGGCTTGTATAATGTTCAATGGGATGGTAAAGATAATCATGGACAAAGTGCCGTAAGCGGTGTTTATGTTTATAGAGTTGTTGCCGGGCAATATTCTCAAAGCATGAAAATGCTTTTGCTTAAATGATCTTTTAATGGTGAAGATTTTAAAGCTAAAAGGGCTTCACTTTTTCTAAGTGTAAAAAAGCAAGTCCCTTTTTCAAAAATATTTATTACAAAATCTCGATGACTTTCACGGTTACTCGTATGTTATGCGTCATGCTTTGGCGACAGTGCGAGCATTAACCGACAGGAATAAAATTGAACAATGAATACGAACTCATATCTTTGACAACTTAAAATAAACGGGAATGCTGAAAACCGACAATGAAGTAAGCGCAAACTTTAAATCAAAAGACAAAATGAAAACCATCATGAAAACTTTATTCGCAGCCGCACTTTTATTTGTGACAGTACAATTTGCAGCGGGACAAACAACAATCAAAACAAAAGAGTGGGAAAATCCGGAACTGAATTCGATCAACAGAGAGCCGATGCATTCAACGCTTATGCCTTATGAAAGTTTTGAGAAAGCTGCGGTGGCTAAGAGATTCGATTCAAAATATTATTTCTCTCTCAACGGAAAATGGAAATTTAACTGGATGAACAAGCTGGATGACCGCCCAATTGATTTCTACAAAGTGGATTATAATGTGAGCGAATGGAAAGAGATTAACGTTCCGAGCAATTGGCAATTTGAAGGATATGATGTTCCAATCTATCTCAACATGAATTATCTCTTCAAGATGAATCCGCCGTTTATTGAACATAGCTGGAATCCGGTTGGCTCTTACAGAAGAGAATTTGAAATTCCGGCTGATTGGAAAGACCGGCAGACTTTTCTTGTGTTTGATGGAGTTGAAGCAGCGATGTACTTATGGGTCAACGGCGAGTTTGTCGGCTACAGCGAAGATTCAAGACTTCCGGCTGAATTCAACATCACCAAGTATTTGAAAGAAGGAAAGAATGTGCTCGCTGCAGAAGTCTATCGTTTTAGCGACGGTTCCTATCTCGAAGCGCAAGATATGTGGCGTCTAAGTGGAATTTTTAGAAAAGTATATCTAATGTCAACGCCGCAATTTCACATTAGAGATTTTGAAGTTAAGACAGAGCTTGATGAGAATTATAAAGATGCTGAGTTGAAAGTAATTACCCGCATCCGTAATTACGGCACTAATCTATTCACAAAATATAAAGTCGAAGCTTCGCTTTTAGATGTTGATCAGAAACCACTTCAGCTTGAAAAAACTATGAGCGGAGGAATCGAATATGTTTTACCCAAAGCTGAGGCAGTAATAAATCTGAAATCCAAAGTTGTGAAGCCGCTTAAGTGGAGCGCCGAGAAACCAAATCTTTATACTTTAGTTCTAACATTGAAGACCGAAAAGGATAGTGTGATTGAATATCAGAGTGTTCGAGTCGGTTTCCGTAAAAGCGAAATAAAGGATGGACAATTGTTGGTGAACGGACAGCCAATTCTTATTAAAGGAACAAACCGCCACGAACATGACCCGGTAACAGCACATAATATTTCCGAAGAGTTGATGATCAAAGACATAACGCTGATGAAGCAGCATAACATAAACACAGTTCGCACTTCGCACTATCCAAACGATACGCGCTGGTATGAGCTGTGCGATGAGTATGGCTTGTATGTTATTAACGAAGCAAATGTTGAATCGCATGGCATTGGCTACGCTTGGGAAAATACATTAGCAAACAAACCGGAATGGCTCTGGGCTCACTTGGAAAGAAATCAAAGAATGGTCGAACGCGACAAAAATCATCCAAGTGTAATTATTTGGTCGTTTGGCAACGAAGCCGGAGACGGAACAAACTTTCAGGCAGTTTATGATTGGATGAAAATGCGCGATCCTTCGCGTCCGCTGCAATATGAACAAGCTGAGCAGAAATCCCACACAGATATAATTTGTCCAATGTATTCAAGAATCGATTACCTCTTAGAATATGCTAAAGAAAAACATGATAGACCAATGATTCTTTGCGAGTATGCACATGCGATGGGTAATTCTCTTGGAAACATTAAAGATTATTGGGATGTGATTGAAAGCCAAGATCAGCTTCAAGGCGCAAGCATTTGGGATTGGGTAGATCAAGGTTTCAAAAAGAAAACTGAAGATGGCAGAGACTTTTGGGCTTACGGTGGCGATTTTGGCGAGAAGATGACCGACAGAAATTTCTTGATTAATGGTCTCGTGATGGCTGATAGAACGATCACGCCAAAGACTATTGAACTGAAAAAAGTTTATCAAAACATTTCTGTCAAGCCGGTTGATTTGACGAAAGGCGAAATAAAAGTCATCAATAAGTATTTCTTCACCAATCTGAACAAGTTCGAGATGGTTTGGAAATTCAAAGAAGATGATAAAACTTTACAAGAGGGAATTGAAAGCAGCATTTCACTTGATCCAAGAAAAGAAAAAGTAATTTCCTTGCCGATCAAGCATACCGATCCGAAGAAAGATTGTGAATATTGGCTTACGATTAGTTTTATGCTGAAAGAAAATACATCTTGGGCGAAGAAGGGTTATGAAGTCGCGGCTGAGCAACTTAAGTATCCTCATGAACGGATTGTTGTGAAGGTTGATTCAAAGAGTCTTCCACAAATCAAATTTCAAGAAGGTGCGGCTGATGTTAAAATCATCGGCAAAGATTTTGAAATTTCGTTCGACAAGAATAAAGGAATGATTGCTTCATACAGCTATAAGAACCAGACTTTAATTGAGAAAGGACCGGAACCAAATTTTTGGCGTGCGCCAACAGATAATGATTTTGGAAACGGACATCATAAACGCACTGCTGTTTGGAGATATGCCGGAGACACAAGAGTTGTAAAAAACTTCACAACTCAATTTGATGAAGCAGCAAAAAATAAAGTGACCATAAACATTGAATATGAATTGGGTGAGGTTGGTTCAGAATACTTCTCAACATATACAATTTTTGGCAATGGTGAGATTGCAATTGAAAACAAGATAAAGATTAACAAGAAAGAATTGCCGGAAATCCCACGGTTTGGATTAAAGATTAATATCCCAAAAGAGTTATCCAATATTGCGTTTTATGGAAAAGGTCCGCATGAAAACTATTGGGATCGCAATGCCGGTGCGTTTGTGGATTTGTATAATTTAAGCATAGATGAAATGCACACGCCGTATGTAAGCCCGCAAGAAAACGGAACGAGAACCGATCTTCGTTGGATAGCAATGACAAATAAAAACGGCTTTGGTTTGATGGCGGTTGGCGAGCCGTTGCTCAGTGCTTCAACTCGTTTTTATACTGATGAAGACTTAACGCAGAAGGAGCGCGGAACTATGCATCCAACAGATTTGGTTAAACGGGATTTCATTTACGTAAATCTCGATCTTAAACAAATGGGTGTTGGCGGAGACGATTCTTGGGGAGCGAGGACACACAAAGAGTACACGCTGTTTCCGCAAGACTATAGTTTTAAGTTAGTTCTAAAGCCGGTTGTTGCAGCCGGCAAGTTAATGGTAGAATCCAAAAAACTTTCTAAATAACCGGTGAAGAGAAAAGAGATTTATGTGAAATGAAGATTGGAGTGCAAGTTATTTGCATAACTTTTCATAAAGAAGTATTTTTTGCCAACTTGTAGAGGCGAAGGATTTTAATATGCCTACATCAACTGACTTACTAAACCAATTTTACCACAGAATTACAGCATGGATAAGTTTGATTATCGTCTTATTTCTGTTTTACAGTGTTCCGACGCTAAGCCAAACCACCGGAAAAATTTCCGGAAAGGCTACGGATGCCGAAACCGGCGAACCGCTCATCGGAGCGAATGTTTTAATTGTTGGAGCCAGCAGAGGAGCAGCAACGGATATAGACGGTGAGTTCTACATAATCAATGTTTCGCCCGGTAATTATAAACTTCGTTTTCAAATGGTTGGTTATGAAGCTTTGGAGTTAGAAGATTTAAGAGTTTCAATAAACCGTACAACAACTGCGAATGTAAAACTGAAGCAAACCGCAATAACTGTGGGTGAAGTTGTGGTAAAAGCGGATAGGGTGACTCAAAAGGATCAGACCGGTTCGATTAGGAATATTTCCGATAAAGAAATTTCATTTCTTCCTGTTGAAACAATTAACGACGTTGTTGCTTTGCAGCCGGGTGTGGTAGCAGGTCATTTTAGAGGCGGCAGAACCGGCGAAGTGCTTTATCTTTTGGACGGCATACCGGTTAATGAGAATTTCTCTTCGGGTAATGCTATCAATGTGGAAAAAGAAATAGTAAGGGATCTTGAAGTTATCTCAGGTACCTTTAGTGCAGAATACGGGCAGGCAATGAGCGGAGTTGTAAATGTTGTAACAAAAGACGGCGGAAACAGCTTTAGCGGTTCAGTATCCCGAAGCATGTCAAACTACTATACTTCGCATAACGATATATTCATCGGACTAAAGAATAGTGAAATCAATAGAAATCAGGATTATAAGTTCCAGCTAAGCGGTCCGGTTATTCCGGATGAGCTTACCTTCTTGTTTAACGTCCGGTACCAAGATAACAAAAACCATTTAAACGGGATTCACAGATTTGATGTTAATAATTACAGCGATTTTTCCTCGTCTGACTCGAGCCGGTGGTACACCAAACACACCGGCGGTAATGAGTACGTTCCCATGAACTTCAGCAAGAATCTGTCCTTATTTGGAAAGATTACTTCTAAATTGTCCGAAGATATTAAGGTTTCTTTACTTTATGATTATGGTAAGAACGACTATGAAGACTACAACCACATGTATAAGTATAATCCTTATGGTTCGCCAATAACCCACACCATAAGCAAACTGTCTGCATTGCAGCTAAATCATATTATATCAAAAGATCTTTTCTATGAAGCGAAGTTTTCGAATTTGTATTACTACTTCGGAAACTACCCCTATGAAGATCCTTTCGATAGCCGTTATGTTCATGATGCTTATTTGAGAAGTACTGGGCCTGGTTTCTATACAGGGGGTCAAAGTAAGAATCATAACATTCACAAAGAGAATAAGTATTCGGTGAAGGTAGACCTTTCCTGGCAGGCAAATAAGCATCATCTCTTTAAGGTAGGAATACTGGGCAATTTGATTAATTTAATAAACGACTGGCATACCATTAGAAATGCCTATGAAGGTACCGGTGTGCATCAAGATTATTTCTATTTTGATACTACTTCCGGAAGAGTGGTCTTCCCGTATTACAAGCCTGCGGTTTATGGAGATACCACAATCTATGCCGATGTTTACAGTGTATGGGCTAAGGATTTTGGGGCTTATATTCAGGACAAAATGGAATATGACGAACTGGTGATTAACTATGGTTTGAGGTTCGACTATTTCAATCCGTCTTCCGTATATCCTTCACAGATTAGAAATCCCGGCAACCTGCTTTCCTTCCCGGACAATCCGGAGAGAATGTCCCAATACCTAAGAACTAAACCGACTTATCAATTAAGTCCTAGAATAGGATTAGCATATGAATTAGGTCAGTATGCTGTTCTGCATTTCGGCTATGGTCATTTCTTTCAGACACCGCCGCTTTATGCATTATATCAAAACCATGCCTTTCTTGTTGGTCCAACTTCTTATTCAACAGTTATGGGGAATACGGAGCTTAAGCCGCAAAAGACAGTGCAATATGAAGTTGGTCTCGGGCAAGAATTAATTACGGGGATGAATTTAGGGGTTGCTGTTTTCTATAAGGATATTTATAATTTATTGAGTACTAAAGTTGTAACTACTTACAACCAGATTGCCTACGGAATGTACACAAATAAAGATTATGGAAATGTAAAAGGTCTGGAAGTAAAATACGATTTCAGATTTGGGAATTTTGCCGCCTATTTAAACTACACTCTTCAGTATGCTACAGGCAATGCAGACAATCCTACACAGACATTCACACGCGCAGGTAATAGTATGGATCCGATTTCTACATTGATTCCATTAGCCTGGGATCAACGTCATACTCTGAATTTAACTTTATCTTATTCACTGCCGAGATTTAGTCTGACGGTTACAGGTTATTACAATTCAGGGGTTCCGTTTACATGGTCTCCTCCTACTCAAAACAGATTGGCTGACATAAACTTATATCCTAACAACTCGATACAGCCTTCTACGTTTGATGTGGATTTATATGGTTATTATAATTTATTAAATATAAAGCCGCTGCAAATTGAACTGACGCTGAATATCTATAATTTATTCGATAGACTCAACGCAAGATGGGTCAATAGTCAAACCGGTCAACCTTACACTGCTATTGTACAAACATCAGACCTTACGAGTCATCACAGCGACTTCAATAGTTATTATGACATTATTCGTAATCCGGATATGTACTCAGTGCCACGTCAAATCAAACTTGGTCTAAGAGCCAACTTCGATTTTTAACTTTTAGAAATTAGATTGTTTCTTCAAATTGGAGGTTACGATGACAATTAAGATTCTCTTGCTCATAATGTTGTTGATCATCAGCAGTTCATCTTTCAGTCAAGTTTTGAAATACCAGGGACCGGATGATCCTGCAGGCGATCCCGCCGCAAGAAGGGAAGCTTACATGAGGGGAAACCGTGTATTGCTTTATTTCCAGAATACAACCGAATTATCTTATTGGCCTAAATCAGATGCCTCACTATGGCCAAATAATTATGAAGGCACACGAATGCTTGACGGTATAGCACTGATGGTTGGTGCAAAAGTGTATTTAGAAAAAGATACGATCCCTGTTGAAAACCCAAAAGGGAGAAGCGGCCTCGATACGCTTTATTATTGTCAGACAAGTTACCGGCAGGGAATGGATAGAAATCTAACAGGAACAATCACATGGGGATTTTATCCTGTGTTCGGATATTTCAATCCTACAAGTGAAACACCTGCTATGAGCAATCGTCCGAATTCCTGGCCCCCTAACGGCTGGCCCTCACAGGGTGATCAAACAAAATGGCACGGAGAATGGGACGGCAGATTCGGCAGAGGTGTACAGTATGCAGATTTGGAGACTTACTTTGTTGTAAATGATGCACAGGATCAAGAGTATCTTGTGTGGGGAAATAGAGTAAAATATTATCCGCGCCCGGGAGTGCGTATTGGCGATAAACGTCCGCAGGTAACAATTCAAAAAGGAATGCCGTGGGGAGGTATCGGTATCAGGGTTGCACAACGGGGATTTCAATGGAATAATCCTCAAGCAAGGGATGCACTTTTCTGGGAGTATTCGGTTGCTAACATCTCAGATTATGATTTGCCTGATGTAGCTTTTGGTTATCGGGTAGATACCTGGATTGGCGGCGAAAGTTCAAGTGATGACGTCGGATATTATGATGCCTACGTCGATATGATGTATTGTTGGGATACCGACGGAATAGGTTTCGGAGGCAGACCTACCGGGACCCTTGGTATTGCTTACCTTGAAAGCCCCGGGGCACCGGATGACGGTAAAGATAACGACGATGACGGAATTGTCGACGAGAAAAGAGACAATGATGCTGGAACTAAAATTGTTGGACGCGACAATATAGTTGCTTATATGCAATCCCGTTACAATATGGCTAAGTTTCTCAAATATTATCAGTACAACAGTGTTGACGATATTCCTGCCGTTCAGCAAGGTGTTTGGTGGACCGGCGATGAAGATGGAGACTGGCGATCATTTGATGATCTTAACGGCAACGGTAAATTGGATAAAGGTGAACCGCTTAATAATGATGTTGGGCTTGACGGAGTTGGACCCGGCGATATAAACTATACCGGTCCCGATGAAGGTGAAGGAAACGGTAAACCGGACTACGTTCAGGGTAAAGGCTGCGAACCTGAATTTAATGCTACCGACGTATCCGAATCAGATATGTTGGGTTTGACATCTTTCCAGATGTTTACCGAACCGGACCCATCTTCTTCATATCGTTGGTTTCGGGGTGACAAATCGATGTGGGAACTAATTGGTACTGGACTGCTGCCAACAGAGTTTTGGTCAGGCAGTCTTTCAAATCTAGGGTTCACAATGTCTACCGGTCCTTTTCCGCTTAAAAAAGGGAGTGAAGAAAGGATATCAATGGCGGAACTGCATTCGTATGATCCCTTAGCCGGGTTGAATTCTAGCGTACATACTGCACCGGCGCTATTCGAGAAAAAAAGAATTGTTCAAGTTATATATGAAAAAGATTATCGATTCGCACAACCTCCGCTTTTACCTACGCTTAGTGCAACAGCAGGCGACGGTAAAGTGATATTGACGTGGGATGATAGGTCGGATACAAAAACAAGAGATCCTTTTGTAGGCAATGTAAATGATTTTGAAGGTTATAAGTTATTTAGAGCTACCGATAAAAACTTTTTGGATGCCTTGGTAATTACAGATGGTTTTGGCACAAAGAGCGGACTAAAGCCGATTTTTCAATGCGATTTAGTTGATGGCATTTTCGGGTTTGCAAATTTTGGTGCAGTTAGCGGCGCCGAATATTATCTTGGTAATGAAAGCGGCATAGTCCACTGGTTCATTGATAACACAGTTCGAAACGGAGTTACATATTATTATGCTTTAGTTGCTTATGATTACGGCATACCTTCTTTGGGTGTTGCCCCTTCGGAAAACAATATTGTTGTGGAATTAGATGAGGCGGAAAACATCACCTTTACGGGGCAAAATGTTCAAGTTGTTACTCCACATCAGATGGCGGCAGGTTACCAACCTCCTTCACTTAAAGTCTTAAGCAGACCAAAAATTGGCAGCGGTAGTATAACTCCCGAAATACTCGCAACAGGCGATATTAAAACAAATCATACCTACAAAATTAAATTTGATATCGACACTATCTACTCGGTACCTAATTATAATTACGGTCTTCAATACACAACAAGCGGTTTCTCCGTCTTTGATGAGACTGATAACAACAAGCTCGTATATTCCGAATCGCCGCAAAATTACATGCCGGGTCATATTCTTTTCAATGACCAGTATAAATACTATTACCTTAATCCGGGAAAGGAAATCACAACCGATGTTTTCGACGGTTTAAATCTGAAAATAAATCTACCTTTAATCACTGCATCTTTCAATAAAAATAAATCCGGATGGCTGCAAGGAAACTCTCCGATTAGAATAACTCCCACAATCAAAGAATCAAGTTACTTCCCCTGGAATTATGAAATTATATTTCAGCCCAATGCTTATGTAAGCAAGGTTACGGATACCAGATTTGTTCGAGATGAAGCAGGCATTGGAAGACTTTCTAATCTTCTTACGAATCAGACATTTAATTTTAAGGTTCTGAATACCTCTTTCCCCGATTCAAACGGGAATTTTCAGGAAATGGATCTTGTGGCTCAAGATCAAAATTTTAACGGCGTTTTTGACATGAGAACCGATAGAGTCTTCGTCGGAGCTTTAACTCCAAGCGTAGTTTGGGCAGGAACAGTGTTCATCATCGACTTTAAACAAGCAGAATCGGATCAGCAGCTTCCTCGTGACGGAGATAAATATTTCGTTACCTTTGACAGACCTTTCTTTCTTACAGATTCGATGACATTTATTGTTATGCCGGAGAAGTCGTTAGATCCCGGGAAACTAAAAGAAACGATGGACCGGATCAAAGTTGTACCGAATCCTTATGTTGCTACTAATGCTATGGAACCGGCAGTATCCAATAAATTTCTCAACCAGAGAAGGAGTCTGCTGTTTACCCATCTGCCGGCTAAGTGCACTATTAAAATTTTTACTGTGAGCGGAGTTTTGGTCGATGAGTTTCATGTAGATAATCCTTCGGATAATGGAACAGCCCATTGGGATATGCTCAGCAGAGAGGGGCTCGATATTGCTGCCGGAGTCTACATATACTATGTAAAATCGGATTTAACAAGCGATACCAAAATTGGAAAGTTCGCAGTCATAAAGTAATGTTGTAGAAAGGTTCGGGTATGAGGACTATAAAAGAGTTTTATATGAAATCTGGTAAACTGGCGTTAATTTCTATCATTGCAGTTTTTATGCTTACTCCAGGAGTTATTGCTCAAGTACCAAATAGGGTTGGCACAACTGCAGCAAACTTTCTGGAAGTTGGATTTGGCGCCGCTGCCACTGCCATGGGCGATTCGTATGTTGCTGATGCCAACGACGTATCGAGCATTTATTGGAATCCTGCCGGGCTTGCCTATCTGGAGAATTCAGAAGCCATGTTTACAGTTAAGCCCTGGATCGCAAATATAAATATGGGTTTTGCCGGCGTTGGAGTTCCTATTCCAAATATAGGAACATTAGGATTGGGAATAGTATATGTAAATTATGGTCAAATGGAAGTAACTACACTTGATATGCAGGACGGCACAGGCGAGGAATTTTCGGCAAGCGATTATGCATTCTCTCTTACTTATTCCCGGAAAATTGCCGAATGGTTTTCCTTTGGGCTCAGCGCTAAATACATATCTTCTTCCATATGGCATACAAGCGCCAGTGCCTTTGCAATGGATCTTGGTGTTATAGTCAAAACGAATTTCTTCTCGCCTACATCTCAAAGAGAAGGTGGAATGAAGATTGGTATGAGCATTTCAAATTATGGAACCAAGATGCAATACGACGGTATGGATTTATTGAATCCTATTGACATCCTCCCTTATGAAAGTGGAAACTATGCATACGTACCGGGTCAATTCAGGTTAAGTTCGTGGGAGCTGCCGCTTATTTTCAGAATCGGCATATCCGTAACACCGATTGTTACAAACTCATCCAGATTAAAGCTGGAAGTAGGCGCTCTTCATCCTAACAATAACTATGAATCCGTTAACGTAGGCGGACAGTATATGAGGGATGTGATATCTTTCGGAACCTTATATTTTAGAGGAGGATATAAAGCCCTATTTATGCAAAACTCAGAATACGGACTTACACTTGGTGCAGGATTTAAACTTCAACTGCCCCAAAACATTCATGTTCAGGTGGATTATTCTTACCAGGCTATGGGAATATTTGGTTATGTTAATTCATATTCTGTTAATGTTGCATTTTGATATCCTAAATTAAAATATTTATAATAAATTTTTTTGTAACTACTCAGTCTGTTTTTTGTGATTTCTTTGTTTGCTCCAAGAAAATAAAGAAATCCCCCTCACCCCCTTTGGAAAGGGGGATACAGGCTGAAAGCCCGACTTCTTTTTGGCGGGGGGATTTTTTGAATCAACGACTTCAACTGAGTAGTTACAATATTGTTAATCCTAACTCAAAATTCAAAGGGTAGTGAAAGGAAATAATTTCTATGAATAGAAAAATTTTCACCTTGATTTTTTTAGTAATTTCAGTTTTTCTCTCGTTTCAATTCTGCCAGGGTAAAGGAAAAAAAAGCGGGAACTCTGATATTGTGGCTAAGGTGGGAAACCAGGTAATTACCACCGGGGAATTTATCAGAAGAGCAGAGTATACAGTTAGACCTCTTTACTGCCAAGGAAGCAGTAATGTAGACAAGCAGATTATTCTTAACTCATTGATTGCTGAAAAGCTGCTGGCACAAGAAGCGGCTGAAGATTCAGACTTTTATTCTAATAAGAATATTATGTCTTATTTAGAAGGACGAAAAGAGCAGGCAATGCGGCAGGTTCATTATTACTACGAGGCATATAACAAGGTTAAGGTGAATCCGGATGTAGTAAAAAGAATTTTTCCGCTGGCAGGCAGAAAGTATAATGTTTCATACTTTACTGTTGATAAGGAAAAGGAAGCTGCTTTTGTAAGAAAGAAGCTTTTTAAAGATAAGATGCCTTTTAACAAAATGTTCGCTTTGCTTTCACACACAAAAGGAGATTCACTGCCTTCAAGACAAGTTTCATGGGAGAAAGGGGAAGTGAAAGAAATTGAGCAGGCATTGTTTTCCTATCCTCTAAAAAAAGATGAGATTGTAGGACCTGTAAGTATAAACGGCAAATTTATATTTATGAGAATTAACGGATGGATAGATTCGCCGCGGCGAACTGTTTCGGAAAATCAGGCTGATCAAAGATTAGACGATATAACTGATTGGCTTAAAGAAAATAAAGCATGGGAAAACTACAAGTTGTACGTTGCCGGATTAATGAAAGGGAAAAAAGTTGAGTTCGTTAGAGAAACTTTTGAGAACCTTGCTGTGCTTGCAGCTAAAGCGACAATTGTAAGTGATTCTATCCGGAAGGCGATATTAAAAAAAGAAATCTGGGATCCCAACAAAGAAATGAGAGGATTAACTGCAGATATGGTGGAAGATATTAGAACTATTGCAGACCATCCTTTGCTTAAGATTGATGGGAAGATTTGGACTATTAAAGACTTCCAGGCTGAGATTAAAAAGCATCCGTTGGTTTTCAGAAACAGATACTTGAGCAAGAAAAACTTTGTAGAAGAGTTTAGACTGGCAATAGTCGATTTAATTAGTGACAAGTACATAACTCTTGATGCTTATAAAAAAGGTTATGATAAAGACAAGATGGTTACGGAAAACTACAACATGTGGAAAGAGAGCTTGCTTGCATTATATCAGAAGCATAAATTTCTAAATGAAAGAGGAGTAAAGGAACATGATCAAATGGAGATTATAAAAAAATATTTGGATCCTTATGTTGTGTCGCTATTTAAAAAGTACAGCGGTGAAATCCAGATAAATGTTCCTGCGTTCAACAAGATTGAGTTGACAAGAATAAGCATGGTATCGGTGCAGCCGGAAATGGCATTCCCTTTATTAGTTCCTTCCTTTCCCACACTTACTACCAACAGCAGACTTGATTATGGAAAGAACCAAGACTATTTTTTCATCAAAATATTTCCGTAAACTATGTTTTTAGAGGTTCCCATAATATATTCTATGGATTTTAAGCAAAACCATCACTCATTTCTTACGGCAATATTGATGAAAAGTAAAACTCTTTTGTTCATTTTGATCGCAGTTTCTTTCGCAGACTGCCAATCTCAAAATATTCAAATTAATATTGATGCGTCGGTAAAGTATCAGACAATTGATAATTTCGGAGCTTCCGATGCCTGGTGGGCTCAAAAGGTTGGCGGATGGTTTCTTCCGAATAAAGAGAAAGTTGCCGATTTGCTCTTCTCTGAAACAAAAGGAATTGGATTGAGCGCCTGGAGGTTTAATGTCGGCGGCGGAATCAATACAACTACTATTACCGATCCATGGAGAACTGTTGCGACATTTGAAGTTGGAAAAGATCAATACGATTGGACAAGACAGGCAAACGAACGATGGTTCCTTCAAGCTGCAAAAAAAAGAGGTGTCAAACAATTTATAGCATTTGTTAACAGTCCGCCAGGCAGAATGACTAAAAACGGATATACTAATTGTACCGACGGACTGGGAACAACTAATTTGAAATCCGGATATGAAAAAGAGTATGCAAAGTATCTAACAGATATACTTAAGCATTTTCAGGATTCTTTAGGGATAACATTCAATTATATAAGTCCGGTTAACGAGCCAGAATGGGAATGGAATGCAAAGTCGAATCAAGAGGGGAATAGAGCATCCAATGACGACATAAAACGAATAGTAAAGGCTCTCTATTCTGAACTGAAAAGTCAAGGCGTACCAACTGAAATAAACTTGATTGAATCGGGCGCATTGAAACATTGGTATTTATATCAAAATGACATATCCAGCAAGTACGGCGCACAGTACGGTAATTACTTGTATGATATCTTTGTGGATACAACAATTAGCAATAAAGTTGCAAAGATATTGGGAGGACATTCATACGGATCGGATCTCATCTCAACCCAGCTTACTCAAGAAAGAGAACAACTGAAATCTCGTATTGATCCTTTCTTAAATAACGGACGGAAATATTGGGTTACAGAGTACTGCATTCTGCAAGGTCCTGATGGTGAAGGCGGAAACAGGAGAGACCTTAGTATCAATACTGCCATAAATGTTGCTCGAATTATTCATTATGATTTGACTACCTTAAGTGCCAGCGCCTGGCAATGGTGGTTAGCCGTTTCACCATACGATTACAAAGATGGTTTACTTTATACCGATTACCACAATGCAGGTGATTATCAATCAATAATACCATCTAAGACGTTGTGGGCAGTCGGAAACTTTAGCAAATTCATTAGACCTGGATCTTTGCGAATTCAATATCAAGGAGCTGATGATAAATACGGGCTAATGGCATCGTCATATTTAGACGAAGCAAATAATAGACTTGTTATTGTCTTAATAAATGCCGGTACGGATAAAAAGGATGTGCAAATAAAGGTTTCGGGTTTGGATTCGGGTAAGGTGATTACTGCTTTTACACCTTTTGTTACAAGCGACGATCCCGGCGATAACTTAACGCAATACGCATCATTTGAAAAAGATTCGACTTATATTGTTAAGCCGAGGTCTGTTGTAACATTGATTGGCAATCTGGACGGGACAATACTTTCTTCTGTAAAAGATCAGCCCATGTTGCCGCTGCAGTTAAACTTATTTCCAAATTTTCCTAATCCGTTCAATTCATCTACTATAATTGCATATTACATCCCCCGCAAAAGTTTTGTGACAATCAAAGTTTACGATGTGCTCGGAAATGAAATCGCCAATTTAGTTCAAGAGGAAAAAGAAATGGGCAAGTATCAAATCAGATTCAATGGATTTAATCTCCCGAGCGGCGTATATTTTTATCGACTTGTGGTGAGCGGGGCGAATCCATTAACTGCCGACGGTTTTACTCAAACTAAAAAAATGCTTTTGATTCGCTAAGCTGATGAATCCCATTGGATAATTTATTTTTATATTTCATGATATTTTTTATGCGAATGCACCACTTTGTGGAAAGTTTATCCAACGGGATGAACTCGATTAAAAATATTGAAAACGTATTCAAAATAAATTTTCTATTAAAATTTTTATTCTGTATTACGGTTAAGTCACCAGGGCAATCGGTATAAGTACAGAAAAATAAATAATGATAAATTTACTTTCACATCCCCATCGTAGATACAACATTCTCACTGATGAGTGGATACTTGTATCGCCTCAGCGTGTAGATAGACCCTGGCAGGGAAAAGTTGAAGATTTCCTAAAAGAAAAAATTCCTCAGTACGATTCTAATTGTTACTTATGTCCAGGTAATGAACGTGCTAACAATAAAATTAATCCCAACTATAAAAGCACTTATGTATTTGATAATGATTTCAGTGCATTATCATTTGAAAAAGAAAATTGGATTCCGTCTTTCGATGGAATGACAAACGAGGAACAACTCTTAATCTTACAGCCAGAACATGGCATTTGCCGTGTTGTTTGTTTTTCACCGCGACACGATTTAACACTCGCCCAAATGGAAATTGAAGACATAATGAAGGTTGTAGATGTTTGGATCGATGAGTATCAAACTTTGGGAAGCAAGGATAAAATTAATTATGTACAGATTTTTGAGAACAAAGGTGAGTTGATGGGATGCAGCAATCCTCATCCGCATGGACAAATTTGGGCGCAGCAATCGATCCCTGCCGAATCGTCAAAAGAAACTAAACAAATGAAAAGACATTTGAGTGAAAAAGGAAGATGCCTGTTATGCGATTATCTCTCGGAAGAATTGAATTGTGGTGAAAGAATAGTCACTGGAAATTCTGACTTCATTGCTATCGTTCCATTTTGGGCAATATGGCCTTTTGAGATTTTGATTTTAAGTACTCGTCACATTATTAACATTAACCAATTCAATGATTTAGAGAAGAAATCTTTTGCCGAAATCATCAA
>JAHJVF010000136.1 GCA_018828505.1 Bacteroidota bacterium
GAACTTGAAAAATATTTCAAAACTGGTTCTGGTAAAGCCATCCTAAAAAAAGAATTTTAACTGACGAAGTTCCGCTCAGCGGGACGTAGTCAGTCCCTCCCTCTCCGCCAACCTACGCTAAAACTTCGGTTGGCTGGCCAAGCTTCCTAAACTGATTTATTTACATATTCGACATAAGCAATTGACTTTAGAGGCATTCATTGCAGTTAAAACTGAATCCAAAGCGAGAGAACTGGAGAAATATTTTAAAACTGGTTAGGGAAAAGCAATTCTGAAAAAAAGAATTTTAACTGACGAAGTCCGCTACCAGCGGACGTAGTCAGTCCTTCCCTCTCCGCTAATCTTAAAGCCGTAAGAAAAACTCTTAAGGCTTTTTTTATTTTAGAAGAGGTTGAAGGTTACGCGTCAACTGACGGATTAGTCCAATAATTGATGGACTAAACCGGTGTATTGTGTAGAACAGTCTCGTTGGTTTTCCGCCTCAAGCAAATCTTTCTCGTTGCTAAATCACACCCCAATAATTTGAAGTTCCATTTGACTTAATCAACTTTTACATATAGAATCAGAAAGGTATGTCCTAACAATTTGAAATACGATTCATCTCAAATTCGGAGATAATTGATGTTCCGGATTCAATTCGAGTTATGTAGAATTTGATTGACTTGCCAAAATGAGCAAAATATTTCTTCTCAATTTTTTCCTTGAAATCTTCTAATCCATCTTTCTTTACGAGGTTAATCGTACAGCCGCCGAATCCACCTCCCATCATACGGGCACCTAATACAGCCTCGTGATTCGATGCAATCTCAGCCAAAGTGTCTAATTCTTTACAACTGACCTCATATTCATATCGTAAGCCCTCATGTGATTCGTACATTCTCCTTCCAAAAGAAATAAAATCTCCATTCTCCAAATCTCTGCAAGATGCATCTACTCTTGAATTTTCATTTAATACATATTTACACCGTTTAAATATGGTGGGATCCAACTCTGACCTATGTGAATTTAGAAATTCTAAATCAACATCTCGAAGAGTATGAATTTTGTTATTAAACTTTCTTAAAATTCGAACACCTTCTTCGCATTGTGTCCTTCTCGCATTGTATTTTCCAGAAGCAAGTGAATGTTTTACTTGAGTATCACAAAGAACAATTTGCAAATCGTTCAATTCAAACGGATAGTACTCAAATTCAAGCGTGCGGCAATCGAGTTTCAGTACTTTATTTTCCTTGCCGAATATATTTATGAACTGATCCATTATTCCACATTGAACACCAACAAATTCATTTTCTGCTCTCTGAGAAAGTTTAACAAGATTAATTTTCTCGATGTTCAATTCAAATATTTCATTTAAGGCAAATGCAAGTCCTGCCTCAATAGCTGCAGATGAGGAAAGTCCCGCACCAATTGGTATATCCCCACCGAACACACAATTGAAGCCTTGGATTTCTAATTTTGATTTTTTGAGTTGATCGACAACTCCAATTAAGTAGTTGGGCCAAACTTTTTCACTCTTACAAAAATTATTTAGATCAAATTCAAAATCATCATTCAAATCGGCAGCATACAACAAACATTTTTTATCATCCCGCGGTGAAATAACAAAGAAAATATTTTTATCAATTGCGGCCGGAAGAACGAATCCCTCGTTATAGTCCGTATGCTCGCCAATCAAATTAATGCGGCCGGGTGAGCGAATAATTAAAGGATTTTTTGAGAACATCTCCTTAAACTTTGAGACAAGGCACTTCACGTTTTTCATTTTCTCTTACAGTAATTTTATTCTATAGTTACGTTTCTATTCTTAATCCAATAAATCAAACCAACTATAACCATAAATATTCCCCACCAAAGATTCGGATGTAAGTCAGCCAAAACTTTCTTTTCGTCACCTGGATAGATCAATGAATAAATACCAGCACCAACCAGTATTAATCCAGTAATTACTAAAATTAATCCGACAAAATACCAAATAGGTTTCATTGTAAAACTCCTTTCTTACC
The DNA here is from genome assembly GCA_018828505.1 of Bacteroidota bacterium. Lineage (GTDB taxonomy): Bacteria > Bacteroidota > Ignavibacteria > Ch128b > Ch128b > JAHJVF01. The sequence continues at coordinate 2,004 of JAHJVF010000136.1, forward strand.
AGAAATAAATATTCAAGATTATAACAACAATTAACGAGATTATGGCAAAGAATTCAGGTCTCTTAAAGAAACTTTCTTCCTTGTAAATTTTTTCTTCTGTCATTCCAATGACAAGTCCCACCAACTCCTCTTTAGGTTTTCGTTTTGTATGGAAGCTGATTAAAATTGTAACAACAAAACAAATCACCCAAGCCCACCAAGCCCGCCAGAAGTTAGCCGCCATATCGCTTGAAACATTTGAGAAGGTTAAAATGGCATCGTTAATCCAATGATATTTCACGGCAAGATACATCACAAACGATGAGACCATTCCAGCCAGAAGCCCCCAAAACGCACCGTTTGGAGTAATCCACCAGACAAACATTCCGAGCAACATTGTTGCAAATAGTGGAGCATTTACCCAAGAGAAAATTGCCTGCATATAGTCCATAATGCTTGGAAAACTTTTTGCCCAATAAGCTGTAACAATGCTTAATACAACTCCAACAACGGTTGCTACTCGACCCATCCATAAGAGGTGAGCCTCGGATGCCTTTTTATTAATGACTGCTCTATAAATATCATACGTCCACACAGTATTAAATGCGCTGATATTCCCAGCTTGACCCGCCATAAATCCAGCAAGTAAAGCCGTTACACCTAAACCAACTAAACCACTTGGGTAATATCGTGCAATTAATAATGGGAGTGCAGAATCGTAATTTATTCGCCCACCATCCTCAAGTAATTTGAATCCACTGTTTGGATCTTTTGCTAAAACAAGTGCGATTAATCCAGCGATAATAACGATGAACGGAACTGCCATTTTAAAAAACGAAGCCAAAATCGGAGTCATTCTTGCAGAACGTAAATCCTTAGCAGAGAAAGCTCTCTGAACAACGAGAAAATCAGTAGTCCAATAACCAAATGATAAGACGAATCCTAAGCCTAAAACTATTCCCCCCCAACTTATTAACATACCATTTTGAGTTGGATCAGCAGATGTAGACCAGAGTGTGTTGAACGATTCAGGAATTCGATTAAATATTTCGTTAAGGCTTCCAATTTCTACAATGCCCAGAACGGTTACGAGAAAAAGACCGAACCAAATTAAAAAGAATTGCACGATCTCAGTAAAGATCGCCGACATTAATCCGCTAAGCGAAACATAAACTGCAACAGTCGCAGCAGATACCCACATACTTACGTCCCAATTCCATCCTAAAAAGGTATGAAGAACTAATGCCATTGCATAAAGATTAATTCCTGAAACAAGAATTGTCATAATTCCAAATGAGAATCCGTTCAATACTCTTGTCTTTTCATCAAAGCGTAGCTTAAGATAACCTGGAACGGAATTAATCCTGCTGCTGTAATAAAACGGCATCATGTAAATTCCGAGAAACAACATTGCTGGTATAGCACCAACCCAATAAAAGTGAGCAACGTACATTCCATACTTAAAAGTGTTGCCTGTCATTCCTAAGAGTTCAAGCGCACCAAGATTTGCTGAAAGGAATGCAAGTCCGGCTACCCATGAACTGTTTCTTCTACCAGCAAGGAAAAAATCTTTCTCGGTCTTGGTAAATTTTTTGAGGTAAAATCCTATACCAATTACGAATGCAAAATAGATTGCGATTATAAGCCAGTCGGCAAAGGTTAATCCGATTGTAGTCATAATGAAGTTCCTTTTTTAGTTAATTGTTATAATGTCATTCCAGCGAAAGCCTACCTGCAGCAGGCAGGCTGGAATCCAGACTTATATTAAATCGTAATACAAATCCTTCCAATTTGGATTTAATTTCTAGATCAATTCGATTTTCCATTTTCGTTTCCAAGTTTTTAGTCTTTTTTCTCTTTGAATTGCATCCATAACATTTTGATATATTTCATAATAAACTAAATCATGAACAGAATATTTTTTTGTAAATCCTTCAATCAAATTATTTTTATGTTCATAAACTCTTCTCACAAGATTGTTTGTAACTCCAATGTATAGAGTTCCATTTCTTTTACTTGCTAATATGTAAACATAGTAATTTATAATTTTAATCTGGATTCTGGCTTCCGCCAGAATGACATTTTTGAATTATGGTTTTATTGTGTGATCTTTCTGTTCAATAATTTTTCCAGTTGAAGGATTTTTCAAAAGGATTCCCGGTTGCGGATAAATTTTACTGTTCAATTCAACATTAATCATTGGCCAATCTTTAGATTTTGTGACGACTTCAAATCCATCCTTTCGTACAATGATTGTTTCTTCAACCTTCGCACCGGTAATTGTTGGATTCCAGGCAAAAGCTTGATTCTCCTGCACAACTTCATTATTCCCCGGCCAGATTACATATTCCCTATCGTCATAACCGATAGCACCACCTTGATGATGTTTCATCCATTCGTTTTCAAATCCAACATTAGCATACCATTTTTTACAACCTTCCCAAATTTCTTCCATTGACTTTCCCGGAACTGAAGCTAATTGAAAATGAGCATTCACGATAGCAGTTTTTTCTAATTTATTTTTCAATTCGTCCGGGAGCTTATCTCCAAAATAAACAAAACGAGTTACTGCAATAGGCATTCCCCATTTTTCTGCTACGACGTTAACCATTGCATATTTTTGGAGGACAGCGCCGCCAGGAAGTGCATGCCGATATTTGTAAATTCTATCATCAACACCGATAAGCAATACGGTCGGTAAAATTCCTCTTGAACGGAGTTCAGCCGCGGTCATTGCTTCAATTTCAAATTCATTCATACCGGGTTTAATTCGTTTGCATATTTCTGCAACTGCCTCTGTTGTTTGCTCACCGAGCCAACGATAACGTTTTATTTCAGATTCGGTCAAGCTGTATCTTAACGATTTGAATTTAGCAGAAACGTTTATTGTACTCGGATAATCTATATCACTACCAATTATTCCTGTTCCAGCTAACTGCTTGATGATTTCACCACGAACATCTTTAACAGGATTTGACTCGTACCAGTTAAACATTTTCAATTCATATCCTAAATCTTTAAGAGATTCATCCATCATTCGGCCGGCTTCAGCACCATTGCAAATAAGATATTTCTTTCCATCCTTTTTTATGAGTACTGATGCCGCTCCAATATCTTTATTGAGAACAATTTGATTATTAGCGAGTCCGGCAGTAATCCAATTCACATTTCTAACTTGTGTAAAAAGCATTCCGCTGAGTTTGTTTTCATCAAGAAATTTTTTAAGCCACTCGAATTTTATATTAATCTCTTCTTTAATTTCATCTTGAGTTAACGGATGAGAGGGTTCATTCTTCCAAATCAGCTTCTTACATTCAATATCTTCTTTGTTCTCTGCTATTTGGCAGGTAAAGAAAACAAATGATAAAAGTATCACAATTAATGAGAGATATTTTTTCACGACTTTTCTCCTATTCTTTTTTTCTGATCCGTCAGCTGACCCCGTGAGATAAATATTTTACCTTTTTCACCTGCTTGCCTAATGAACCTTATATCCTCATATTCGTTCAGCAGACAATATTGGTTTTACAGTTATCTCACGGGGCTGACGGATAAATTTTTGATTTTTTGATTTACAGCCACACGAGTTACGAACTATCAGCTGAGTTTTAACGGTAATGTTTTCAGTAATTTCAGATTTATTTTCGATGTGACGAATTAATTTTTGAGCCGCTTTTTTACCAACTTCATAAGCAGGCTGACGGATAGTTGTTAATGGAGAAGGCATCAAAGGGGCACGAATATCATCCGAGAAACCTACAATAGCAATATCGTCGGGAATACGAAGACCTTTTTCGTAAATCGCTTCCATAGCGCCGAATGCGGCAGGATCATTTACTGCAACCACAGCTCTAGGACGTTCTTTTGCCGGTAATTCTAAAAGCTTTGACATTGAATTATATCCTCCCTCTTCATGGAATCCTGCTTCTATTATCCAATCTTTTCTTGCTTTTAGCTTATTTTCATTTAATGCTTTCAAAAAGCCACTAAGTCTCCTTTCACTAATCGAAACTGAAAGAGGTCCGCTCAAGTGTGCAATTTTTTTATATCTATGTCCTATCAAATGACGCGTCACAATATAGGCACATTCTTCATCATCGACACTAACACAGCTTGCACCGATTTTAAAAACACACCGATCGAAGAACACAACTTTTAATCCCCAGTTCATCACACGATGATAGATCTCGAAATCGGTATCTTGTTCTGCAACAGATGCAAGGATACCATCGACTCTTTTTGAAGCAAGAGTTTCAATAGCCGCGACTTCACGACTTGTATCTTCGGCACAGTGCGTTAGCATTATCTGATAACCAGCACTGCAAGCAACTTCTTCAATACCTTTAATAGCGTCTGGAAAAAACGAGTGTGTAATTTCCGGAACAACAACTCCGATGGTACGGGTGCGTGCTGTTACAAGACTCCTCGCAACATAGTTTGGGAAATAACCCAGACGCTCGGCTACTCCTAATATTTTCATTCGAGTGACTTTGTCTACTTTAGGATGGTTATTCAATGCCCGCGAGACCGTCATCATCGAAACGCCAAGCTCATCTGCAATTTGTTTAAGTGTTATTCGTTTTGTCATATTCTTGATACTTGATTTTTGATAGTCGACTCTGGATTCTTGATGCACAATTTTCGACACCAAAAAAAATACGAATGATATTTTGAATTATCTTTCATCACTATGTCTTTGCCAATTCCCATATTTCCAATTTTTTATAACTCATATATTTTTATCTCCAACCAGCCTGCCTCTTGTAGCTGAATATGGCTGGCAGGTATCCAGCCCGCCTCCGGCGAGCATCCAGTTACCAGAATCTCTAAAACTCAATTACAAACTCATGTTCAACAAATTTACTGTTATTTCTAGAGGGAATATGAATTAGTAATTTATTTTCCTTTAATTCGGCACCGCTGACTTTTTTTATCATTTTATAATTTTTAATCCCTAATTGATAAACCTCATCACACAGACCTTCAACTTTTGTGTACAAAGATTTTCCCTCCCGCCTGCCTCTTGTAGCTGAATATGGCGGGCAGGTCAACTCTTGTGAAATGATTTTCAATCCTCGATTGACCGCGCCAGCAGGAGTCTCAAACCCGCCTGCCTCATCAATCCAAGTTCGGCGGGCAGGTGGTAGAAGGAAGATTGTAGGTGCGGCTTTCAATCCTAGTTTAATATAAGTTTTATCTTTCAACTTAAAATCAGTTTTGATGACATAAGCTTGTGATCCATTTATTTCTTCAAAATTAATCGACCTTCCATCAACAGTAATCGATTCAACTTTATTCCCCAAACCAAAAGATGGCGAAAAAATTACGTTGATTTCACCTCTTGCCTTTTCTTTAGTCTCAATTTTAACTTCCCACTCTTCACTACTTATTTTGAATTCTGCATTTAAAACATTTTCTCCGACTCTAATATTATTCACTTCAATAAAATCCCAATCGGCGGGTAATTTTGGGGCAAAAGTGATTTTCTTTTTATTCACATCGACCTCGAGACCTAACAACCCGCGTATAATTGGAACAATATAACCGGTATATGAAAATCCTTGATTGTGATATGCTTCCCCTAATTTCTGATTTAGATTACCAGAAAAAACTTCGGGCATTAGTCCAAGACCGTTCTCAAATAAATGTTGCACTGTCGATTGAATTGTATGGTAACCGGAAAGATTAAAATTCTGATTGAACTGAGCCCATCCAACAAAAATTGAAGTGAATGGCCAAACAGCACCGTAATTATAGTTTGAGTGATAATACAAAGATGACTTGTTCGTCAAGTTTCGTATTCCCCAATCTGTTGTCATATCGGATTGATTGATCGCTTTAATTGTGCTCTCAGAACGTTTATCATCTAATAAACCAAGTGCAATGCCCGTCGTTGAATAAGCTGATTTATCTTTAACCTTATTTCCATTTTCATCAGCGCCAAAACTATAGTAACTTACATCTTCCATCCAATACAAGTTTTCGAGAGATTTTGTGGCTTTAGCTAAAACTTTTTCTGCTTCTTTTTTAATCTTAATGTCCCCCATCTTCTCAGCCATATTTATCAATTCTTTCAATCCTTGAGTCCATAGGGCTTGAGTATATTGATCGTTATAAATTTTTACAAATGCACCGAACTCAAGAACTCCGAGACCTGCATTTTTCAAATCCATTAAGCCATCATTGTTGCTGTCTTTACCCAGACACCATTTGTAAGCAGATTTAATAGATTTCCAACTATTCTTCAAAAATTGTATGTCACCGCTTTGTTTAAAATAATCTCCAATCGCATACAAATACCACGGTGTAGTATCCGCGTGATTGTAACCAAAGTGATAATCATTCCACCAATCTATAAGACCTTCACTCTGAGAAAGTTCGTGAGCCATTTTGCCGATGTCTTTGTTGATTTCTTCTGGAGTTTTTTTTCGGATAGGAAAATTATCCTGCCTTTGCCATTTTTGAGTGAATATGAGAGCGTCGCGAGTGGTTGAAAAATCCTGTAAACTATTAAGTGCAAGACTATTGATGAATGCATCGCCGCCGAAGAACCACGCAAAACCTGGACGCCCACCGCCGCCCGAGAGTCCATAACCGGCAACCAATCCTTTTCCTAATGAAGAATTTTCAATCATCAAATTGTGAAGTCCGATTTTCCCCCACTCGAATGCAAGGTTTAATTTTTCGTTAGGAGTTTTTATTTGAATTGTTGAGTTCTGAAGATTCTGATAGTACTCGTAATTTTTTTCATAAAGATTTTGAATATTGGAAAGAAGTCTGCCATAAAGTGCTTTTACAGAATCATATTTTGTTTTTACGGGACTGCCGACGATTAAAATTGGAATGTAATTTTCATTTGCTTCATTCGGTTTGAGTTCAATTTTGAATTGAAGTGGATTATCTGCAAACATGTGCGCGGGTGGTGCGGACATTTGTTTTCCCAACGGTGAGCCGCATAGGAATAGTCCTCTTTGCTGTGATTCTGAAATGATAAACGCTTTTTGATTGTCATCCCAATAGCTGTATTGTCCGCCAATTCCTGCAGGCCATTGCGGTTGCATCACTGGAAAAAATGAAGGAACGATTGTAAGCGGTTCGGTTGTGTAAATATCGAGAAGAATTATCGCAGCAGTTTTCTCCACTGGAATGAAGATTATTTCTCTGACAGAAAATGATTCGTATGAGTAAGTAAGGATTGTTGCTTCTGGTGTTACAGAAATTGTGCGAACTATGTCCTTTGCAAGTATTGGAGTTGTCGATGAGCCAAGGAAAAATTGCAGTTCAAAATTACGAAGAACTTTCCAAGGCCAAATCCACATTTCGAATGAACCGTTTTCAAATCCAATTAATGCCGCCTTACGACCAATCTTATCAAAGTATTGAGTTGATTGTGCAATGCGGGTTAGTTCTATATCGTTTTTGTGAAGGGGGAATTTTGGTGTTATTCCATCTGTTTGCGCAAATAACCATACGGATAAAGTAAATAGAAAAAATAATATTAAAATTGCTTGTTTCATTTTATTTCCAACATTGTTTTGAAATACCTTCGTGGTTCTCTGTGTCTCCTTCGTGTATCTTCGTATAACTGATTTTTCTTTTTGTTTCACGAAGATTATTTGTGATATTTTTCAATCAGTACTCTCGCCATTATTGAATCCCAAATATAATTTGGGGGACAATTTAAAACTTCATTATCGGGACTGTATGATTCCCAAAAGTTGTGATTCTTTTTTAATTGAGTTGTAACGGCAAGCATCATTTTATCTGCAAGCTCATTAGCAATTTTGTTGTAACCATATTTTTTCAAACCATCCAAAACCATATAATCCCACAAAAGCCAAACAGGACCGTTCCATTTGCAACAGTAGTCAACATAAGGGGAATACCACGGATCATCGGAGGCAAGTGTCGGTACGCCGTATTTTCTCCAAAACTTTTCCGGATTAAGCAGATGTTTTATCAAATACTCTGCTCTATCTTTTGGTGCGGCTTCTGCCCAGAGTGCAAGAAATCCGACAATCTCCATTCGCCTCAAATCTCTTGTCATAAATTTGAACGAATGATCTTTCTTGTCTATTGAATAATAAAACTTTGAACTATCATCCCACATTCTTTCGTTCACAAGTTTCGATGTCGCATCTGCTTTCTTACCCCATTCAATTGATTCGTTTTTAAAACCAAGCTCATTGGCAATTGAAGAGAGTGAGCGCATTTCTTTTATCATCATCAAAGTGAGGTCAACACATTCAAGTTCATCGGATATATCTTCTTTATCAACATCAAGATAACGTTCAGCACTAACTTGAAAAACTGCATTATACCAATCGCGTACATTCTCTATGATACCGTAAGGGCCCCATTCGAATGTTCCATCTTTATCAAGATCGCGATTTTCAATCAACCAGTTTACATACTTAACTCCAGATTCAAAAGCATCCTTTAAAAACTTTTTATCTTTTGAAACCTTATAAACTTCATAATTAATCCAATTGAAAAATGGCGCCGATGTTGTTGACATATCACATCCTAAAACTTCACTGAAGTGCGGATAATCTTGCAAACCACGCGGACCGTGACGATATGCAATGAGTCCATCATCTCTTTGCTGTTCAATGTAAACATATTGTGAGCCTTGTGCTGATTGCGGGTCTAAATAAGCATACGCCAACATACTAAGTGATTCGTGCAGAACCTGATGTCCGTGTCCCCAACCCCACAATGGCTGACGCGAAAAAACATAAAAGTTGTGAGAAGTTTTTTCTGCTGGTGGATACATACATCCTCGTGCAAGATTAAACGCACCAAGATAAACTAACTTTTCATCTTGAGTCTTAAATTTAATTCGGGGAATTCGTGAGAACAATTGCACATTTGCATCGACATATTTTTGAAGCGGTTCGGTTTTTAGCTTTTCTATTTCATCAATAAGCTTTTGTAAGTCTTCTTTCTGATCTTGCCAACCGCGAAAGTAACGCACATTGATTTCTTCATTTGGCTTTAAAGAATATTTCCCGTGTAGTGAGATGAAGTTTACATCTCCTTCTTTCTTAAGATTAAGTGAATCGTTTCTATTCGCAGCATAAAAATCTGTTTTGATTGTGTTGTAAAACTGTTCAAGTCCTTTATGATAGCCACCGTAAGAATAAAGAGCGAAATTCGAAGTAAAATAATCTCTGCAATTCTCCGGATAAGGTGCATTTTTGTAAAGAGAGCTTATCAATCGATACTTTGATTCGTAATGATGAGTTACATAGCCGTTATAAAGTTCATCGTAATCTTTAATGAAAAGTGAATCGTTGCCGAGTTCAAGCACTGGATAAAGTTCGAGGTTGTGATTTATCTTGTCAATGTTTTTAATTTGTAGATTAACAAGTGCGATTGATGAACTGTAAACGAAAAATGTCTCCTGAACTTTAATTCCTTTGAAAGGTTGGTATTCCATGATCATCATATCTGAAAAAGAACTTGTAACGGTTGGCTTTTCGTAAAACTCGCCGATATTCATCACAACAACTTGGTCAACTTTCCAGATGCAATAAAATCTTCCCGCTTGATCACCCGAGTAATTTATTGGTGAACAATCTGAGAAGTAATCCAACTTATAACCCTTATCTCCATAAAGTTGAGATCGTTCCATTGCAGCAGCGTAAGTTGTGTAAAGCGGATCAGTTGCTCTTGCTTTGAATCTTAAATAATGATCGGACACGATTAAAGATTGTGAAAATAAAGTTGAGACTGTGATCAATAAAGATAGAATTAAAATGTTTATTGTTTTCATAATTGTTTGATGTTTATTCATGTTTTTAATAGCACGCAGATAAACACTGATTATACTGATTAACGCAGATTTTAATCAGTGAATATCAGTTAAATCTGCGTCATCTGTGTGCTATTCCTTTCCTAAATCAATTAAAAATCTCGCAAGTATTCCTGTCCAAATATAAGTTTTATTCCATCCGGCTTGATAATCATCAGCACTGTAAAATTCCCAAAACCAATGATTCGTCTTCAACTGATATGTTATGTTATCCAAAACTTTATCGACTAATTGTTTTGCTTCATCTTCATAACCGTAATCAAGCAATCCTCTAAAGATCAAGTACTGCCAAGGTACCCAGATCGGTCCGTTCCAATAGCCAATGGGATTATAATAACTATCATCAGCAGACAATGTTGGAATTCCAAATGATCTCCAGAATTCATCAGGGTTTTTTAAATGTTTCATCAACTTTTCGGCTTTATCTTTATCGGCAACACCCGCCCAAAGAGCAAGAAATGCGATTATCTCTTTTCGTTTCAAATCATTTTTATTTTTGAATGTGAACGTATGATTCGATTTATCAACGTGATAATAAAATCCCGTTTCATCATCCCAAAAAGTTTTATTTATTAAATTTGTTCTGTTCACTGCATCATTCAAAAATTTAATCGATTCATCTTCGTAACCAAGCTCTTTTGCCATATTCGATAATGATTTCGCTTCACTAACAAGAAAAATATTCATATCCACTGCTTCGAAATTCTTTGGGTCACCAACTTCATCCCAAACGGCTACTCTTCCATCACGTACGCATTCGAGTATTGCATTGGCGCCCCATTCGTATAGTCCGTCGTTATCCGAATCACGATTTTTTAAAACATAATTATAAAACTTTTTGCTCGACTCATAAGCTTCCTCTAAAAACTTTTTATCTTTTGAAACTTTATAAACTTCCCAGTTCTGCCAGGCAAACCAGGGTGCGGAAGTTGTAAATTGACCATCGGTTGGAATTTGTTCATCGAGATATGGACCTGTACGATAATTTATATAGCCGTCTTCCCATTGTCTTTCAATAAAGACTCTTTGTGAGTTCATTGCACTGATTGGGTCCATAAAAACATAAGCAAGCATCACAAGCGATTCGTGAAATACTTGTCCCCCATAACCCCAACCCCATCTGGGTTCGCGGGAGAAAACATAATAGTTGTAATTACATTTACCTTCCGGCGGCAGCATGCATTGACGAATTAAATTGAACGCATTCCAGTATAAAGCTTCCCGTTCTTTATTTTTGAATTTAATACGCGGAATTTTGCTGTAGAGTTGTTCATTTTCAAAGAGAAATTTGTTCAAATCTTCTTTCATTAAATTTCGGCATTGATTAAATAACGACTCTACATTTTTTTCCGCTTCAACCACACCACGAATTACACGAATTGTGATTGATTGCCCTCCCGGAATTGCGAGGTTCTTTTGCAACGCAATAACTTTTGCTGTATCCAGCGAAGCTATATTTGAAAGCTCTTTACTTTTTACATCGTTGAAGAAAAATATTCTACTTGTGTCTTTCTGTTTTTCAAGCTGGTTGTATGTACCAAATCCATCAATTGTTGAGTTGATAAGCAGGACATTTGTAAGATTTTCTTGAAAAGGAATGTTGTGTTCTTTCATCCAACCGTCAGGAAATTCATTGTGGTTGAAGATTACTCCATCTTTTTCGATTGTTTGCTTGATATTCGTGTAGTTTCGTGTTGGATAAAATAAATAAGGATAAACATTCAACTCAACATCGAATGATGACTCATTTGTAATTTTTATCTCTTGAATAGCAATGCGTGAATTGAAAACAATAAAGAAGTTTTCGACCCGGATGTCTTTATATGGATAGTAATAAAACTTTACTAAATCACTATAAGATGTTGTTATGATTGGTTCTTTGTAAAAATGTTGAAGTTTTGTTTTTATTTTATTGTTGAGTTTAAATGCCAACGATAAATTTCCAGCTTGTGCTACTTCGAAGCTAATTCCTTTCTCTGGATCGTACCAAACGAATTGATATGCTTCGTTGACTATGTATTCACTTCGTTGAAGCGAGGCGGCATAAGTCGTGTAAATTGGATCGTCTTTCGTTGCGTGAAGGTTTGAAAGATAGTTTTGTGCTTGAATTGATGTGATTATGGAAAAGATTGCAAGTACGATTATTGATTTCATAAGTTATTTATTTCAATTTTATTTTAATGACTTTATTTATGTATCGCTGTGAACTTTCCTCAAAGGCTACTTTTAATTTATAAATATTATTTTCATATCCAGTCAATTCAGCATTTTCGGCATTTTTAATCTGCTCGATTGGTGAATAAATTTTCAATTCTTCATTTTGCATTGGTCTGCCTTGAACTTCGATCATATACTCGTTTCCGTTGAGTTTTGCCGAAAGAACACGAAAGCCATTAGAACTTTCACCAATAATCGGATAAGAGATAGTTGGTATAACGCTAATTCCGCCATCATGATAAATCTCAACTTTTAAATCTGAAGAAATGTCAAATTTTATATTTACTACAATGCACTGTTTCTCATTAGATAAATCAAAAGAAACTTCTTGTCCATCGACTAATATTTTTTGAATCACAGTACCAGGAGGAAATGATGGATTGAAATCGACCAGTAATGATTTATCTCCGCTATGAATAAAGTCATAAACCGAATGAGTCTTTAGTTTCTTAAATTCAAAATTCAAAGCGTGCTTACCAACTTTTATGTTCTCAACATTTATGGAATCCCAATCAAAAGGAAATCTCGGAGAGATACTTAATTTGTTTTCTTGAGCAGTAGGATTTAATCCAAGCATTCCTTCATAAATCGGTTGAAGCACCATCGTTTCCGACCAGCACTGATGCGGACAGACTCCGCTCGGTAAGTATTCGGCACCATTTAACACTTCTTCAACATAACCCAGCGACCAATTTTTGTAGACCAACAAATTGTTCATAATGTGCGAAAACCCTTGTAAGTAATTCCCATACTTATATTCAGCAAGAGCTGTCCAACCAGTAAACAAAGGCCAAACACTTCCTGTGTGATAACCTCGTGGATTAAAAATCGGACTATCTTCACGAAGAATTCTTACTCCCCAATCTGATGAGAAATAATTTTCAGCATATTGATCAATCACTTTTTCTGCTTTTTCTTTATCAAGCAATTCAAAATAAATTGGAACTGCTGGGAGTACAGTTTTTTCAGAATTAAACGTCCCATCTTTTAGTTTCGAAAAACTCAAAAATCTTTTTTCTTCATTCCAAAAATCTTTGTTTATAATTTTTATTACTCGCTCAGATTCTTCTTTATAAAATTTTGAATCTTTTTTAAAATTTATTTTCGCAGTGATATAAGATGCTTCTTTCAATGCTTCTGCCCAGCAGCCTGCAAGGTAAACTTCAGAGTGAGCAGTATAAAGTCCGCCACCTTCAACCCAACCGTGTCCGACCAAAGTATTTTCAATTAAATGGTCGCCATCAGTATCAGTTGAAAAACAATAATCAATTGCTTTTTTGATATGGTTCCAGCTTCTCTGAATAAATTCAATGTCGCCGGTTGCTTTCAAATATCGTCCTGCAAGCACAATGTAAAGCGGAGTAGCGTCGGCGGCATCGTAGTGAACAGCACCGCTTGTGGTTAGCTCATGATAAATCTTTCCTGAAACATCTTGAAATTTTTGATAGACTTCTAAAACCGATTTAACATTTTCGAAATCTCCATAACCTAAAATTGCAAATCCGCTCCACATTCCGTCACGACCGAAATACCAGGCATAACCAGGTCGACCATTTACTTTATGCCCGCCGTCCCAACCGCGTGCAGTGGTTGAATATCCTGCTACTAACGATTTGCCAATTCCAGGAGTATTTACAAAAAATTTATCTGTTCCAATCATTGCCCATCTGTAACCCTCGTTGAAATTTTTATCCGGAGTTGTGATCATTAAATTTTTCTCAAGAAAATTTTCATAATAGCTTGAGGTGTTTTCATAAGTATTCAATGGGTTTTGAATTGCTAATTTGTAGTATTCAATTGCTTTTTCTTTCCCTTCATTTGTGCCAACAATTATGACATCAAAATTGTCGTTTATCGAAACATCAAAAACGTTTAAGCCGCCGACTTGTCCCGAAGGGATGGATTCCCATAATTTTTCTGTTTCTACTCCTTCATACTGAGTACCTGATTTAACAAAATCCTCAAATTGACCGAAGGACTTTTCGATTGGTTTTTTGTTGGAACCAAGAATAGCATAAAAATCACCGCTGATATCTTTCGAAATAAAAGCATTTAACTCATCACTCCATGAATAATAGATTGAGCCAAGTGCTTTTTCTGAATAGGGCCACATAAAACGAAGATTAGTTTTATACTTTATAATAATCTTAGCAGGATACAAACCACGATATTCATAGTGAATGATGCCAGCGGGATTTTCAATATCGGCAGTTATCACTTCTTTGATTAATGCTCTTGCAATACGATATGTGCGTGTGAACGATTCGGGTTTAACCTCTATTTGCGGGCGCTGATCTTTGAACCAATAAATCGTATCACGGTATGAAAACTGAACCCCGACTTCAAAATCACGGAAAGCCATAAACGGATGTGTCCATACCTCATCTATTCCACCATTTTCTTTTCCCATTATCAAAATTCGTTGTGCCGAAACGTTATAATAATTATTAGAAGCGAATTGTGATGAGAGTGTGAGTGAATCATTATTCAATTTCCACGGTTTTGATTCAGACACTTCGATTGTTCCATATGATTCATTAAACTCCTTCACCTGTGGTTGCTGATAATCCCAATAGTATTTTTTTTTTGATTCATTTACCAAAGGCATCTCCGGCTTGAATAAATACTTCAGACAATTGGATGTAAAAATTTCAAGATGCCGATAATTAAAATTTTTCGGTGAAAAATATGTATAGGATCCAACTGCAAGTACTTTGCCTTTTCCAAATTCGTACTCAACAACAATTTTGGAATTCTCTTTCAGAGTTATGTAAGCCCAATCAACAGCGACAACTTTTCCATTTTTCGGAACGGATTTTTCAAAAAACCCCACTTGTCTATTCACCTGATCGGTGTGAGGTGCCCAGATATAAGCACCTCCAAATAATCCATCGAAAACTGGGTGAAAGCGTAGAGAATGGATACCAAGTTTCCTACCGTAACCTTCATCAATAGCATTTGCATAATTTATCTGTGGAATTTCAGTTTCGAGTTCCAAAATGTTTATATATCTGAATGCATCAAGAGTAAGAAGTAATCCTCCCCCATCAGATACAAATTTTCGAATCGAGTTGACGATCGTTTCGTTCTTTTCAATCGGAGTAAAATCTGATGAGTCGGGACGATGGTACCAAACAACATTAACATCATTTAGTAGTTTTGGATTTTCTTTGAGGTCAGAAAATATAAATTCTTTAATCTC
>JAHJVF010000527.1 GCA_018828505.1 Bacteroidota bacterium
ATTTTAGGTTTTTTGAGTTTCCCGATTTTACTTCCAAGCCGACGATTTTATTTTCATGCTGCCAGCAAAAATCAACTTCCGCGCTGCCTTCATCTTTATTCCTTGACCAATAAGCTAATTCAAATTTTCTTCTTACACCACTGGCTATTAATGTCTGACCTACCATCTGCTCCATAATTCTTCCCTGATAGTTTCCTTCAGAAATAGATTGGAAAGCGTCGTTTGCCTGATTCGCTAATCCATTATCGAGCCAAATCATCTTTTTTGCTCTCTTATGCTTATAACTTATTGGCGTACTTATTGAATTAATCGCCTTCACTTGATGTAAAAGTCTTACTTGTTCGAGCCTTTGTATTGCTTCAGAAACTTCACGGCTTTTATACCCTAAATCACCGAAATTTTCATAGTTAAAAAGTTGTCCCGCATAACGAGGAGCGGTTTTAAAAATTGCTTCAACATATTTTCTTTTTGATCCAACCGCATATTTCCCTATATCATAGTCATAAGAGGTTATTAGGTCGGACAGAGTGTTTTTTATCTCGGAAAAATTACCTGTTTCGACATATTCATTAACTACTGACGGCATACCCCCAATTAAAATATAGTCTTTAAAATGATTTTCAATAAAATTAGTTCCAATAATCTCTTGGCCCATTTTCGCATTCTCTAATTGTTCTAAAAAATTACCTTTTTGAACTGATTTCAAATATTCAAAAAAGGTCATTGGGAATAAATACATATATTCAACTCTGCCAACAGGAACATTCCATTTTCCTGCCATTTTTGCTTCCAAAAGTGATCCCGCGGCTATTAAATGAAGATCAGGCCTTTCTTCGGCAAAAAACCTAAGCAGTTCCATAATGTTTTTAGACTCTTGAACTTCATCAATAAAAATTAATGACTTTCCCGGAAATATTTTTTTGCCCATTATTATATTTGCGCTTTTAATAAAATCGGGGACGCTTTCAACTTTATCAAATACATCCAAATTACTCTTTTTTTCTAAGTTTATTTCGACAAGCTCTTCATAATTAACCTTTCCCCATTTTCGAACAAGGCTTGTTTTTCCAACTTGTCTTGCCCCTCTTAATATTAAAGGTTTACGATATAGGTTATCCTTCCATTTATCAAGATCGGTTTCTAACTTTCGATATAACATGATACCAGTTTATAACATTTTTTGTAACAGTCAAGTACCAGTTTACAACAAATCCACTAGTATGCTAATATTAACTTGCCATGAAAAAAGGATTTATTGACCCGATCAGTTTAATTACCATTGGTTTTCTGATTGTGGGTTTAGTGGTTACCACCGCGATTGTTAAAAATCCGGAGAGTTTCGATATCCGCCAGTGGGCCTATGAACTGGAAGACGAAGAACTTAAATTCCTCAAAAGAGTCCAGACACCCAAACAGCCGGCTAAACCGGCCCCGGCCAAACCTCCTGCCGCTCCCACTGCTATCCTTGAACCTGAAGAAACCCGCTTTATCCAACAGGAAGCGGTCAAACAAACCGCTCCGGCCCTCCAACCAGCCGCTACCACTACCGTCCCAATCTGTGGCACTGGTTTAACTTGTGTCAACCGTGGCGGTAACAGCTGCCAAGGCAACGAGACTTCCTGCAAACAAACTTCAACCGGGCCAACTATTTGCTGTGAAGCGGCGGGAACTACTGCTCCAACTACTACTATTCCTGTCACCACCGCCCCAACCCAAGCCTGCGCGCCCAACTGCGGCTGTGCTGCGACTACCTACAAAGGCAGTACCTGCGGTAATGGCTGCGGCGGGGTCTGCCCGGGCACTAAATGTAGGCCGGATGGAACTGCCTGCGGCACTAACGCTTCCAACTGTTGCAGCGGTTCCTGCAATACCAGTAATGCCTGTACTGCTATACCTGCCCCAATTACCAAATGTTCCAGTTTCGGTAGCTGCTATCCCGCTAATTATACTTGCGAAAAAGACTACGGCCAAATGGATTGCGGCAGAGCTAGTAGGTGCGGTATCCATTGCTCGGCACCGGCTCCGGCACCAATTACAATTACCAAATCCGATTACCAAAAATGTCTTGATGACGGTAATACCCCAGGCGAGTGTTCCCCTGTTGCCCAAAACATCGGCAAAACTATCACTACGCCCACAGGCCAAAAAGAATGCGATCCTAATAAAGATAAACCTTTTTGTTCCGGCAATAACTTAAAAACCTGCTCTGCCTCCGGCACCTGGGGTCTCCAAACCTGCCAGTACGACTGTGAGAATAACGCCTGCAAATCGGCACCAGCTCCTGCCAAAAAAGTTGATTCTAATGCTGGTTTAATCGCCACTTACAACACTCTCGACGCTGTTACTTTTGGGGCCTTCGGCAACTACGTTCAAACCTATCAAGATATCAATACTCAAAATCCCCAAGCTTCCTACCTCCAACAAGCTTTCAATCCGCAAGGTATCGCCGCTGCTACCCAACTGGGGGTGGTTCTTACTGCCGAAGCCGCAATTGTTGCATCCTTCCCTCAAGCTACCGCCGGTTTGGGTGCTTTAGCTACTACACCAGTTGTTGCTGCTGCTAATTTAGTTGATGATACCGCCACAGCTATTGCCTGTGCAAAAGGAAATCAAAACGCCTGTGCCTATGTCCTTCCCGCTATAGCCAACCCAATTCCGGGCATGAGTCTGGCCAGTCAATATGCCGATGATTTGACCGCTCTCGCCAAACCCATAACCAATTTTTTTGATGACCTTGCTTGGATGAGAAATCTCCCCAACGCCGACGACACTGCAGATTGGACTTTCGGCACCTACGGCGGGCAAACACCCATTTCAGCCTACGATCTAATACCATCACCAGATGGTAGCTATAGACAACCATTATATGAGTGGGAAGAAGATATGTTGGCATACGAGGCACGATATCTTAACTTAAACAAAGGGATAAGCGAAGAAACCCTGCCTTACGGATTACCAACTCACGAAGAAATTCTTAACATGGCTTCGTCTGATACATTAAAGGAACTAACTCCAGAAGGAATTCGCAGAAGTTTATATGGTTTTAATCCTCACGCAACTTCATCCCAAAGGTATCTAACTGATAATCCTAGAATAGGCTATGAAATAGCCTTAACACAACAAAGATTGGGTAATCCAAATCTAACTTGTTTAGACGTAGGTTGTTCATCTGGAATTGCCGCAAATGCGCTTCAACAGACAATGCCGGAATTGCAAATAGCCGGAGTTGATGTTGTAAATCATCTGGAAGTTAATCTTCCTTTTATTCAA
>JAHJVF010000137.1 GCA_018828505.1 Bacteroidota bacterium
CCTTCTTGATATTCTACATATTGTTTGCTCATAATTAATCTCTCTTTAGCATAGTTCATAAATAATTTAGTGATAACGCTTCATATAAACAAATACAAAGTACTAATAACCAAATGGCCAAATGACCAAAACATTTAGGATTTAGGATTTGTAGCAAAGCGACTTTCGGATTTCACCATACTCTAATATAACACCATACCTTGTCAAACTGCTTTATTGGCTACGCTAAAACACTATAGCACAACTATTCCAGTTGTCAAGCCCCTATTGGGCTGCGACCCGCCCCCGCTCAACCAAAGACTTCGTGCTATCTCTACTGCTCAGCAGGGCACGAAAGTCGCACCTACGCTGACCAGCGGAGGACTACGGTATCAACGGGTACTTGAATCTCGGCGGCGCGAAAGACGAAAAAATGACAGCAAACACTGTCATTAAAACCAATGACTTCTTAAAAATTGCTTTTAACCCTAAAAATTCATTAGGAAATTGTATAACCCCGTAGAACGGGGTATAACTGGTTCACCCCGTATAACGGGGTTCATCTTAAGTCCGCCAAGGCGGACTCTATCAAAAACTTATAACCCCGCCAGCGGCGGGTTTAATTGAAACTAATCTTCCCTAATGAATTTTCTGGGTTTAACTTTAATCAACATCAAAGTTTAAGAAATAGCGTTTTTTTTTAATCTCGAAATGTCACACAACACTATTTTGCCGATCCGTCAGCCCCGTGAGATAACTGTAAAACCAATTGAAAAAAGTAAAATATTTATCTCACGGGGTCAGCTGACGGATGTATCGTGGTTTTAACCACTATTTTGAAAATGCTGTAATCAGAGCAATCAGTAAATCTGCTCTGCGAACTGGTTTAGGTATAAAGACCAATCCCATCTCTTCGATCTGTTCTTTTAATCCGCTTAAAATATCCGCCGAAGTTGTTACAATCTTTAAGTCTTTTAATCTTTCTCTCTTTTTAATTTCTTTTATCACATCCATTCCGGCGATATCAGGTAATCGGAGGTCTAAAACAATACCGTCAAATTCTTCGGTGATTAATTTATTCAGTGCGAGCTTCCCGGAAAAGACCGTTTCAACATTGCATTCGTTGAGCATCAGCTTGAAAAGTTTGTGATTATATTCCTGGTCATCAATTACTAAAATTTTCTTCCCTTTTATCAATGATAGATCTTTTGGTATTTCAGATACTTCAGCTTCTTCGATCTGCTCAGCTCGTTCAGCCGGATAGGCAAAAGTTACGGTCGTACCTGCATTCTTCTTGCTTTCAATTTTAATTTCTCCCTTCCACAAAGCACAGATCTCTTTTGAGATAGCCAGACCTAGACCGCTCCCACCATACTTTTGTGAAATTTCCCAGTGAGCTTGTTCGAACGGAGTAAATAATCTGTCTAATTCCTCTTGAGTCATTCCGATACCCGTATCGCTCATCGTAAAATTCAATATTCCATTTCTGTATTTTACATCAACAGAGATTAATCCTTCATCAGTGAATTTAACTGCATTGTCTAGAATGTTAAATAAAACACGCTGCAAATTGTGTGCATCAATATTGAAATAACTATCCGGCTCAATATTAGAATTATAATCCAAGGCAATCTTCTTTCCTATCAGCTTAACTTCAATCATGGAAAGAACCGATTTCATCAAAGTGATAAGATTGTATGGTTTTTCGATTAATTTAATTTTACTTGCTTCTGCTTTAGAAAGATCAAGAATGTCGTTGAGAGTTTTCAACAAATGTTCAGCACTCTTCTGAATGTAAGTTAGAAATTCTTTTATTTCTACATCGACCTCCATGCTAATTAAAATATCTACGTAACCTAGAATAATATTGATTGGAGATCGTAATTCGTGGGACATATTCGCCATAAATCTCGATTTAGTAGCAGCTTGTAGTTCTTTCTGTTTTACGGTCTCTTCAAGTTTTTTTACATAATCTCTGGTCTCAGAATTATCAAAAAATACAAGCAGCGAACATGGACGCCTGTGATAATTTATTCTTGAAGCATAAACATCAATCCAGAATTTCATTTTATCACGATAACGATGGACCCTGATCAGTTTAGGTAAAGAAGTGTAGAAATCTACTTCGGTTGAAATTAATTCACTTACATCGTTGATTAAATCCGGGTCGATCAAATCCCAAATCCTTCTTCCGACATTTTCCTTCCCGGTAAGCTGGAACATATCCATACCGCGTTTATTCATAAACACAATCTCAGCAGTTTCTCTGTCAAGAATAAACATACCCATTAGCATCCCATCTAAAATTTCAGAGTGAGCATTTTGCAGAGTAAATAATCTGTCTCTGAAATTCTTTTCTTCAGTAATATCACGAATGATCAGGAGATAGCTGTTTGTTTTTTTTCGTTTCTCTTTGATTGTGAACATCGAAACGTTTGCAAAAATCTCAATGCCAGATTTAGTAAGTAACCGTGTCTCATAATTTGAGAGATTTTTTTCCGAAATAATTGCTCGGATAATTTCGTTTCGTTCTCTCTCATATTCAGAAATCAATGCACCTATATGCTTATCCAAA
>JAHJVF010000023.1 GCA_018828505.1 Bacteroidota bacterium
AATATGGCGGGCAGGTTTTCTTTGTTTATACCTTTTTAGAGTAGTCTCATTAATTAATTCTTGTAATAACGACTCTTCTGTTTTCTTGTCTTCCGATTTCTGTGGCATTATCGGCAATTGGGAAACTTTCACCCATTCCTGCCGCAGACAATCTATTTTTAGCAACGCCTAATCCAATTAAAAAAGTCATAACACTTTTTGCGCGATCATCGGATAATTTTTGATTGAATTTAGCACTTCCCTGGCTGTCGGTATGACCTTCAATTCTCCACTTGGTTTCAGGATTTTTAAGCATGATTTGAGCGATATCATTTAATTCCTTTTTAGCATGTTCAGTTAAAGTTGATTTACCCAGCTCAAAGGTTGTCATTCCTTGAAGAATTATTTCTTTGGGTTCTTCGGGAATTTGGCAACCCTCAATATCAACTTTGATATTCATTTCAGTATTTGGACATTTATCCAAATAATCAGGAACTCCATCCTTGTCAGTGTCAATTGGGCAACCTTTTTCGTTTACTTGCACACCACTTGGTGTGTTTTGACATTCATCAGAATTATCAGGAACACCATCGTTATCACTATCGAGTGGGCAGCCTGATTCGTTTACCATTATTCCAACTACTGTATTTGGACATTGATCTTTGTAATCTGGAACGCCATCATCATCTGAATCTAATGGACAACCATCATTATCAACTCTCACGCCGGCTTGTGTATTTGGACATTTATCAAACTCATTTGAAATTCCATCGCCATCATCATCTTTCACGGGTTTTATTGGGCAGCCAAATTCATCAACAAGAACATCGGTAGGAGTATTCGGGCATAAATCATAATCATCAGGCACACTATCGTTATCGGAATCTTTCATTCCGCCGAAAATTATTGAGATGCCTACTGTTCCGCCTAAATAAACATCTTTTTTCTTTGAAACATGACCGTCAAGCTCATCTGTTCCGCTGGCGTTATATGATCCCGCAAAATTTAAACTTAAGCCTTCAGCGAGTATAATTTTAAATCCCAATTCACCGAAATAACTGATAACAAAGTCTCTTTGTTTTGCATAAACTTTATTACCACTGATATCTTTTGGTTGGAACCAGAAGACACTATTGCCTCCACCCCACAAATAAGGAATGAATCCTCCGAGGTCGAGAGCATAAACTAATCCGAATTTTCCATCGAAGAATTTTGTATTAAACTCTTTTGAAAGGTTCGGGGGTGGATCTCCAAGAGGCAGGCTAACATCTGATTTCCCGCCTAATTGTCCATAGCTGCCAAGCAGTTTCAAGCCGAAAACACTTGAAGATTTTGAGCTA
This sequence comes from Bacteroidota bacterium, assembly GCA_018828505.1. GTDB lineage: Bacteria > Bacteroidota > Ignavibacteria > Ch128b > Ch128b > JAHJVF01. The sequence goes on from JAHJVF010000023.1 coordinate 1,320, forward strand.
AAAAAATACTCAAAACCTGTACGACCTAAAAATCCGAATTTAGCATCTGAAAAATCTCCGCTATAGTATGTAACACCACCGTCAATAGTAATTAGAAAAGTACTACTAAGTGGATTATTATATTCATATAAATTCGATTGAGCGAAAGTAATTGTGCTAAGACAAAGTAATAATATTGTTAGAATGAATATTCTTTTCATATGCTTTGATCGCTAATCGCTATCTAACCCTTCTATCGTGAAAAAGATGAAGCGATAAACCTGCAACAGCAGAAATGTATGAGTCATTCTTATTATATAGAAAGCCATCCAGATCATCAACTTTTCCAACATTATATTTTGCTGCAATGTTAAAGCTGATTGAATTTGTAAGAAAGAACCGGATGCCGAACTCACCCATGTAACTAAGAAATCCATCTCGATCAACCGGCGAGTATAACGCATTTTTAGACTCGTCTGCCGGGGAGTATTTAAAAATATAATATATACCTCCCGCTAAATAGGGGATGACTGTGTTTTTACCGAATGCGATTACTAATCCCCCTTCAATTGAAGAAAACTGTGTTTTAAATTTTGTAATGAGTCTCGCTGATGTACCCGCTCCTGCAAATTTTCCCTTATCGTCTTTTCCGGTTAGCTCGCCATAACCTCCGAACACTCTCAAGCCAAGGGTAGCAAATCCTGTAGAAGGGAAGAATAATTCAAAACCACCTCTTCCGAGATAACTTACACCAGGTGTAGCAAAATCTGATATAGCAAGATTTCCTCCCCCCTCTGCAGTGATAACAAAAAAACTTCCGAAGGAATGATATTTGGATTTCATTTCATAGATATTTGTTCTTACTATTGAACTTGTTTCTTGTGCTGACGAGTAGTTTGTAATAAATAATAAGCTGATAATGATGAGAAAGGTTATTTTTTTATTTGCCATGATAAATCCATATACATATAATATTTGGTGCTAAATTTACATAAATATTGTTTAATTTCAACAAAATTCTTAAAAAATTTGAAAAATTCGTTTTTTATTCAGTTTCGAGTAAATTCCCTAAAAATAGACGAAAACAGTCTGTTTAGTAGATTTCAAAATCATTCTAGCAAAGAGATTAACAATCATTTGTTCAAAACAAGTTCTTTCTTGGATAAAAAAATATATCAAACAGACATTAAGCTCGGCAAATCAATCGAGCACTCATTGGGATTGATTTACTTGCAAAGCTTCTCGTCAATGATCCCGGCATTTGTTTTAAATCCAGGTGAGAACGATAAAATATTAGATCTCTGTTCGGCGCCAGGTTCTAAAACGACATTGATCGCCGAGTTGATGAACAATAAGGGATTTATTTTAGCTAATGAAATCTCAATTGATAGAATCAAAATGCTCGCTTCAAATATTGATCGTTTAGGAATTACGAATACTGCAATCTCGAACATGAATGGAGGATTGATCTCAAAATATTTTATTAATTATTTTGATAAAGTATTAATTGATCCACCTTGCAGTGCATTGGGTTCACATCAAGCGAGTTCAACTTGGAGACTCGAAAGAAATTTAAAACGCCTCGACCGATTAACAGAAATCCAATTTAGATTGTTGGTTGCTGCGGCTAAAGTTCTGAAAATTGGTGGAGAGTTAGTCTATTCAACCTGTACAACAACGCTTGAGGAGAATGAACTGCTGATCAGCAAATTTGTAAATAAATATCCATTTGAGGTAGTTGATACAAAGCTCTCCGATCTGTTTGGCAAGAATCTAACCGGGAGAAAAATTTCATCAGAATTATCTAAGACGCTGCGGCTTGATCCTGACGCGGTTAAGTCAGAAGGATTTTTTATCGCGAAGCTGAAAAAAGTTGACGATATAAAAGACGAAAGTCCAGCACCAATGAATTTTAATTCTAAAATTCAAGTTCGCAGTTCAGCCAATATTATTATTTTAAATGCCCTTGAGTCGTTAAGCGAGAATTATGGAATTGATAAATCGCTTTGGGAACAATATCAGTATTATCAAAATGCGGACGACATATATTTCATCTCTAAAACAGATTTTGATTTTACTACTATTCCACTTCATCGAATTGGATTAAAGCTCACGTCGTTTGATAAGAAAACGGGATGGAGATTAAGCACCAATGCAGCACAAATTCTCACAAAGCACATTTCTAAAAATATTGTTGAGCTTAGTCGAAAAGAAGACCTCATTTCATATTACATGGGACACAAAACAAAAGTCGACCACGCTGATTCTGACTTCGTCGTCGTTAAATATGACGGATTAATTTTTGGCTCGGGAAAAATCAAGAATAGAATTTTATTCTCTTACTTCCCAAAAGGAAGAAGAATGAACGAAGTGGATTTTGATTCTTTGAGATAAATCGTTTTACAACACGAACGTCTCTCCAATATCTGTTAATCCGATTTTGGGCTTATACTTTTCAGCAGAACTTTTCATCCATTCGATCGCTTCGTTGAAGGGTTCACGTCCTTAAGAAATATCGTTCCATAGAAGTTGATCAAAAAAGAAGAATGACCGATCCAGCAAATCGAAACGTCGTCATCATTCCAATCTTGTGGAGAAGGTTTGAAAGGGGATTCTTTCGGTCCGTCGGCGTGAATTTTTTTTGCGAATAAATTATTGCTGAATCCTTTCAGTAGTGTAAAAGCACCACCGAGCAATCCGAGTGCAATAAATTTTCTGCGATTAATTTTCATGTAAGCGATTTTGTTTTCTGAACTAACATAAAAAATTATGGTTTGGTTTCAATAAAAAATGCACGTATTGCGATTGTTGCTAATATTATCGTTCCGCCGATAACTGCAAAGGCGGATGGAATTTCTCCATATCCCAACAAAACCCAAATCGGATTTAGAATTGGTTCAAGCATTGCAATCAGCGCTGCTTCCACTCCTTCAATTCTTTTTATAGCATAACTGAATAATGCATAAGCAAGCCCGATTTGAAATATCCCAAGAAATGCAACCATCCAAAAATCATTTATTGAAATTTGAAAAGATGGAAAAACAGAATTCAAGCAGATCAAAGAAACAAAAACATTCCCGAGAAAGATCGAGGGGAGAGTAAACTCGGAAGAGTTCTTTCTGACGCCGATTAGGAACGCAGCGAAACATATTCCCGAAAGAAGTGCAATTATATTCCCTTCGAAATGAGCAGGAGTTATCTCTCCAATGAAAAATAAAGACATCCCGGCGAAGCAAATAATTACAGAGATAACATTGATTTTCCTCATAGGAATTTTAAGAAACACAGGCTCAAAAATTAAAACATAAATTGGAGCTGTGTATTGAAGAAAGATTGCATTTGCCGCGGTCGTAATTTTTGTTGCGACTACAAAGAGGATCAGAATTCCTGCATAGAAAATTGAGTTGGCGAACGTAAGCCAATTGAACCTAAAGACTTTCTCCCGGAATAGAATGAAAAAAGTTAGAGCGGAAAAAATCGATCTGTAAAATGAAAGCTGATAAGCGTCGAGAGAAATGAGCTTAATGAATAATCCGCCGGTACTCCACATCACCGCAGTAATAATAATTGCAACTAATCCGCGTTGATGCTCTTTAACTTTATTTTCAAATAGTTTTCTTACCATAAAATTATTGACCTGCCATGAGATAACGATATTTTGGGTGAATATAAGAATTGAGCGGGATTGAAAAAATGAATTATCCGATTTTTCTTATAAAGAAAAAAATAAAACCATTAAGTGAGCACAATTGGGCGTGACTACAATTAAAAATTGTAGAATTAGAAAAAACGATCAAAAGACAATAATATTAATCAATAAAAGAGAGAATGTTTAATAAACAGCGTTAGGTTTAAATCAACCGACCAAATAATCATCTCTCAATAAAACAAGTATCGCATTCTGCGGAACGATAAGATATTTCTTCCCTTCAAATTCGAACTCAATTGCCTGCTCACGAAGGAAGATGGCGTAATCTCCTTCCTTAGTTTGAAGAGGGATGTATTTGGTTTGGTCTTTCTTCTCTTTCCAAGGCTCATCCTCGGATACATCGTGAGTTGGGACTGGATAACCCGGACCTGTTTTAACCACATACCCACTTTGGACTTTTTCTTTTTCCTTCACACCTGGTGGAAGGTAGAGTCCGGTATTTGTTTTATCTTGTGATTCATCCGGCTGGATTAAAATTCTATCGCCTACTACTATTAATTGTTTTACTGCCACAAAATTCCTCATGGTTTTATCGATTACAGAAGAGTCGCTCCTTCAGGATCATATAGAACTCTTCTTAATAGTTATTAACTGAAGTTACGCAGTCAACGCTATTTTCATTCCAAATAGGTTCTCTCGATACTTCCGACCC
>JAHJVF010000138.1 GCA_018828505.1 Bacteroidota bacterium
CCTGCAGCATGCATGGTTAATTCGTTGAGTTATTAATTATCAGTAACTCACCCTAAATCTCCCGACAAGTCGGGACAAGCTCTCTCTTAAAAAGTGGAACATCCCGCTTGCGGGGAGAGGGACTTTGTAAATCGAACGAAATCGCCCCTTCTCTTTGCCTGCCCGCCACACATATAACGGAGAGGCAGGCGGGTAAGAGAAGGGGTAGGGGGATGAGTTCTACCTGCCCGCCATATCGATAGCGAAGAGGCAGGCGGGATAGTTACCAAAATAAAATCCTTACTTTGGTATAATATCATGATAGTTATTTAAGTTTTAATGCTATGTTTCTACTGATCAATCAAAATTACTTCAGTAAGTTATTAACGATTCTATTAATCACTATCGGTCTTTTCTTTATTCAATTGTCATATTCGGTTGGACAAATAATCGACACAACCGAAACCTCTACCCAAAATGAGTTCGAAGAAATTTTGGAAGAGATCGTTGAAGATGCTGAAGACACACAAGCATATGAAATGATCGAGTATCTTTTAGAGAACCCGATCGAAGTTAATCGTGCAGCAATAGACGACCTCACGAAAATTCCATTTATCAATCAGCAATTAGCGGATGAGATCATAAAATTCCGTGCTAAGTATGGCATTTATTATTCAATCGGTGAACTGAACAGCGTGCCTGGAATGACAAAAGAGCTTTACGCTAAGATCAAACCTTATCTAATCATCGACCGAAGCCGATTTTCAAAATTCGATGAGGAACAGAACATCTGGGAAGAAACAACGCGGAAAAGTTTTACTCAACTAACAGATATCGAGTTCAGATCGAGAACAACAAGCGATCTGCAGAGAAGAAAAGCATTTAATACCGGAAAATATTACGATTCACCGATTAAGCAATATCAAAGATTAAAGCTCGCTTACGATAAAATCTATAAATTAAATTTACTCGCTGAGAAAGATGCCGGGGAAAAAAGCCTAACAGATTTCTACAGCGGCAACATAAGCATCAACAATTTAGGCTTTATAAAAAATTTTGTTGCAGGTGATTACGTTTTGGAATTCGGACAAGGTTTAACTTTATGGAGACAAATCGGCTTTGCCAAAGGAGCTGATGCAATCTATCCGATAAAGAAAAAAGGAAACGGGGTGATCCCATACACAAGCTCCGACGAAAATCAGTTCTTCCGCGGTGCAGCCGGAACAATTAAGTATTCAGGTTTTATGTTTCACGCTTTTTATTCTGCAAACACTTTTGATGCAAATGTCGATACAGTGACCGGATACATTAGCAGCCGACCGACCGACGGCTATCATCGTTCTGAAAGTGAGTTGAACAAGAAAAATCAATCCAATGAAAAAATGTTTGGCGGAAGAATTGATTATCAGGCAGGTCGAAGATTAAATTTTGGTTTGATGCATTATCAAAGCAGATTCAGCAACCAGCTTGCTCTTAACACAAGCTTCAAATCATTTGACGATACTTACAACTACACTTCATTCGATTTCAACGCTTACATTGAAACAATGAACTTGTACGGTGAGATTTCGCGGGATAAAAATAACGTCTTTGCAACTCTCATCGGATTGCAATCGGGAATCGGAAGAGTTGTGGATTTTGTAATTCTATTCAGAAATTATCCTTCGAGATTTTTAAATCTCCATGGTTATGGATTCGGTGAGCGTAATGGTCCAACTAGAAATGAAACCGGAATTTATTCGGGTGTTAAAGTTACAACTCGTTACGGTCGAATTAATTTTTATTACGATCATTTCAGCTTTCCATATCCCCTTACGAACGACAAAACTCTTACAAAGGGTTATGAATTTTTATCTGAATATGTATCGCCGACATTTTCCGGAACTACATTCCTTCTCCGCTATAAGCACGAAAACAAAGAGCTAAACGAAAAAGGTTTGGATGAGTATAATCGTACTCAGCGATACACGTCAAATCGTCTTCAGCAAAATCTCCGGTTTGAAGTTCAAAAAGTGCTTGGAGAAAATGCGAGAATTAGACTGCGAACGGAAATCGTTGATGTTTATTACACAAAAATAAAACCTCATGAAATCGGATATTTAATTTTTGGCGATATAAAACTCGAGCCTATCCGAAATCTTAAGATAAATTCAAGATACATTTATTTTCAGACGCAGTCGTACGATTCACGCATTTACGAATTTGAAAATGATCTAACAGGCGTTTTGTACAATCCAGGTCTGTACGGACGTGGTATGCGTTGGTACATCGTCGCCCAATACAAAATTTTTAGGATGCTGAACCTTTCTTTCAAATATTCAGAAACATACAGAGACGACGTAAAAAAGATCAGCTCAGGAGATTCTGAAATAAACAACAATCTTGATAACAAATTGAGTCTTCAATTAGAAATAAGAATGTGAAAGAGTGTATAGCCTGCCCGCCGCAGCAGGGTGTTGCAGATTGACCATTGGCGTTTTGCCTTTGCCTATTATGATTTTTGTTGACAGTGATTTTCACATTCGCTAAAATGCGGCCCGGTTCCTAAATAACGAATACATTAATTGTCACTTTGATGACGAATAACAACTTGTCCCGCTCTGCGGGAGGTTGTATTATTTTTACCCAGCCTATGGCTGGCTTCAAAAAAAAGTACTTTGAAAAATAACTAACGAGAACTCAAACGGTGTGTTGATCTTTAATATAACACACCGTTATAAACCTAAAAAGGATGAATAAAATCGAAAAAAAGGAGATAGGAAAATGTTGTTGTTTACTTCAAACAAAAAAATAAAATATTTAGTGACTCTCTTATCAGTTATACTAATTATGTTAGCTTGCGTTGATTGCGCCAAAAAAGAATCGCAACCAGAAACTAAAAATGCTCAATCAGAGACTAAAAGTCCTCAAGTTGAAAACAGAAGTAATGCTACGGCTCAAAATACACTACAAGGAAACATTGCAAAGCTACAAGGTAAATGGAAATCAAATGATGATTCTGCATTTACAATTGAAATAATAGATAATAAATTTATTTCTATGTATAACAATAAGATATCAGAAACAGAAATAATCAAATTTGTGAATAATGCTGAAGAACGTGTGGAAGATCCGGATGGTGAATATTTTATATTAAAAAGTGAACTTGATGAACTGTGCTACTATCTAATAAACGTAAATCAGAAAGAATTGGAATACTCATACGTTAGTAGAGGGAATACACTTTCTTTCACGAAGATAGAATAGATATCAAACTAAAATAAAAGGTTTATAACCCGCCGCTCAACACGGACAGCCCCGATAGAAATCGGGGTAAACTGTTTTTCAGTGCGGCATTTTTGTAATTTTAGAGTTAGTCGTTCCCCCGCAAAGCGGGGCAATCTGTTTCGGCTGATTTGTTCAAAGTAGTCGTTCTAAATAATAAACTTGCAGTCGGTGCGTGAAGAAAAAATAAGTTACGCACCTCCTGCTTAATCCGCCGCGGCGGATTGGCAGTTGTGTTTTACTTGGCTTCCTTGTTTCCGCCTACACTAAAGTTGCGGCGGGTAAACTGGGGCGGCGGGTTATCGGCAACGCCGTTATACTTTTAACAATCGCTGTAAATGAAGACATAATTATGTAAATTATAAAAAAAAGAAGACATCCTTATGAAAGTAATTCGTATCTATATTGACACATCAATAATTGGTGGGAAATTTGATTCTGAATTTCAAAAAGCAAGTCTCAAGTTTTTTGAACAAGTTAAAGAAAATAGTTTTCATCTTATAATTTCTACATTAGTTCAAGAGGAAATAGTTGCAGCACCAGAACACATAAAAATATTTTTAGATGAATTAAAACCGAATGCAACTTTAATTGAAGTCACAGAACCTGCGTTAAAACTAAGAGAAGCTTATCTCAAAGCAAACATAGTATCAAAGAAAAGTTCAAATGATGCTCTTCACGTTGCCCTAGCAACGGTAAACAATTGTCCAATTATAGTGAGTTGGAATTTTAAGCATATCGTGCACTATGAAAAAATAGCTCTTTATAATTCAATAAACATTTTAGAAGGCTATCAACAAATAGCAATATATTCACCGATGGAGGTTATAAGTTATGAATAAAGAATTTGATTGTGTGGAAATGAAAAGGAAAGGTGCCGAAATATTACAGAAAAAATTAGCTGGTTTAAGTATAGAGGAAGAATTAAAATTTTGGCAAGAACGTAATAAAGCATTAAGGGAAGAACAAAAAAGATTAATTAAAAGAAAAAAGAGAGTGGTAAAAGTATAACTAGCCAATCTCCAAAGGGGTCTTCGACCTTCGGACAATCCGAAATCCTTTTGGCTTTCTTCTTCCGTGTAATGTTGTCCGTCGATTGACGGATTGTGTAGCGTAGTTTGTAAATGAATCCGCGGCGGCGGACTTCGGTGGACAAGAAGGTTGGGTATAATTCCCCGCTGCTTGCGGCGTAGCAGGGTTCGGGGCTTGCCCCGAGGTCCATACCATTGATTATCTCACACCGCTAGCACACTACATACATAAAAATGGATATTTACATTTGTTCACAAATATGTTAACTTATTCAGAGTGAGAGAAATAATATTTTACAGAACGGTTAAAAATAAAATTCCCGTTGAGGAGTTTTTTGAGTCGCTTTCTGATAAACAAGTTGAAAAGATTTTATGGGTTTTACGATTGATTAAACAATTAGAAAGAATTCCCATTGAGTATTTTAAGAAACTTGAAGGCACCAATGATATTTGGGAAGTTCGGGCGAGTTCCGGAAATAATGAATTCCGTTTACTTGGATTTTGGCATCAGTCAAATTTCATTGTGCTGACAAATGGATTTAGAAAAAAATCACAAAAAACTCCCAAGTCAGAAATAAAAGTAGCAGAAAGTAGAAAAAAAGATTTTTTAGAAAGGAAATCCAATGGATGATTTAGAGAAATATATAGAAAAAAGAAAAAGTAAGAGTAAAAAATTTTTTAAAAGTTTCGAAAAAGGTTTTGAGAGTTTCAAGATTGGTGTGTTGCTTCGACAGGCGAGAGAAGAGGCCGGAATAACCCAAGAAGAACTTGCTGAAAAGTTAAGTACAAAGAAATCAGCAATCTCACGAATCGAAAACCACGCTGAAGATATTCGTCTTTCCACACTCAAGAGTTACTTAGAAGCTTTAGGAAAAAAATTACAGATAAACATTCTATAAGTGAACTCAGTGTACTAACAACTTTAATAAGTGAAATTTATCTGCCTTTACCAGCAGTCAAGAGAGTAATTTTTCGTCATTCTTGCCTGCAGCAAGCAGGCTGAGGAGTCCGTCAACCTACGAATCTTACATATTTTAAAAAAAACTCTTCCCCCGATTTTCATCGGGGTCAGAGTAACATATTCTTACTTTTTGGTCAACCACCTGTATCATCTATGTTCTATTCAAAATCTAATTGCGTATTGTAAACTCACAAGGTTAAAGAAAAATCTACCAACTGAATCCCTTCTCATCAAATTATTCCCCTCAATCCCACATTAACTAAATTGAAATTAGGACGGTGAGTTTATATATTGACTCAAAAATAGGGAAAAATGCAAAATTTTGAATACGATGTTGCGATTCTTGGAGGAGGACCCGGCGGTTACGTAGCTGCGATCCGTGCAGCCAAGTTGAAATTGAAAACTGTGATCATCGAAAAAGACAAACTCGGTGGAATTTGTTTGAACTGGGGATGTATTCCAACAAAAGCACTTCTGAAAAATGCTGAAGTAGTCCATTTATTTAAGAACGCCGAAGAATTCGGTATTAAGGTTGACGGATTCTCGTTTGATTTCACAAAGATAATTCAAAGGAGCCGTGAAGCTTCATCGAAGATCATTAAAGGTGTCGAGTTTTTGATGAAGAAGAATAAGATCGATGTGGTTGATGGATTCGGAAAATTAACAAAGCAGCGAACGATTTCGATTTTGGATAAGAAAGGAAATTCCTCACGCGAGATCAGTGCTAAGCACATAATTATATCTACCGGTGCAAGGGCTCGTGAAATCCCGAATTTCAAAAATGACGGTGAAAGGATCATATCGAGTACTGAAGCGATGATCCTACCGAAACAGCCGAAAGAAATGGTCATCATCGGTGCAGGAGCTATTGGAGTCGAGTTCGCATATTTCTATAATGAACTAGGAACAAAAGTAACTCTGATTGAAATGATGCCGAACATTCTTCCAATCGAAGATGAAGAAGTTTCAAAACTTCTTGAACGGGAATTCAAAAAGAGTGGTATTCAAGTCCTCACGAATACCAAAGTAAAGGAAATAAACAAAACAAAAACCGGTGTCACAATAGTTGTTGATTCAGCGAATAAAATTTCTGAAGTAAAAGGTGATATTGCTCTCGTTGCAATTGGTGTTCAAGGAAATATAGAAGGGATCGGTTTGGAAGAATTAGGAATAAAGACTGAAAAGAGTTTCATCTCTGTCGATAAGTCAAATTACAAGACGAACGTAGATAACATTTATGCTATC
>JAHJVF010000139.1 GCA_018828505.1 Bacteroidota bacterium
ATCATAAAGGCGCACGGAGGAACAATAGAAGTAGAAAGCGAAATCGGCAGTGGAAGCACATTTAAACTTTCTTTTCCGCTTTCAAATGATAGTAGACAAAAGTCTGATGGATAACTAAGTGAAGTTATGTAATATTCGGCTAAAGCCGGTTTTTTGTTTTTTTAATGTATTCCACGACGTAAACGTCGTGGCTATTTTATGCGAATTTAGAAGAAATAGCCACTATCTTTAGATAGTGGGAAATTAGACAACCAACTGATTCGGGACTTTAGTCCTATTTTGCGTAACGTCAGTAACAAAGCAACAATTCGCGAGGAGAAGAGATATGTCCACAATTCTAATTGTTGAAGATGACGAAGCAATGCTCAAAGGTTTGCGCGACGCATTTGAACACAATGGCTTCAATGTTTTAGCGGCAACTGACGGTGAAAGCGGACTGCAACTCGCTGAATTAAATGAACCGGATATTATAATACTTGACGTGATGCTGCCGCGGACTGATGGGTTTGACGTTTGCCGTACCCTGCGGAAGCGCGGTGTCACGATTCCTATTCTCATGCTCACTGCTCGTGCAGAAGAGATTGATAAAGTGGTTGGACTCGAGATCGGTGCGGATGACTATGTTACCAAACCATTCAGTACACGTGAATTGCTGGCACGCGTAAAAGCACATCTGCGGCGGACAACAGAGAAAGTATTATCATTCGAGCGTTACGAATTTGGAAATGTCACACTGGATTTTGCCGCATTCAAAGCTTTTAAGAACAAGAAGCAGATTGACTTGACCTCCACAGAATATTCTCTCATGAAAGTTTTGATCAAACATCGGAATGAGGTCGTTCCTCGTGAAAAAATTTTGAATGAAGTATGGGGGTATAATGCGTATCCAAGCTCCCGCACCGTGGATAACCATATTCTAAACGTGCGTCAGAAGCTCGAAGACAATCCGGAGAAGCCGGAATATATCCTCACAATCCACGGGCTGGGATATAAATTTGTAGGATAATGAGGGAGTAGAAAGTGAGAAGGAAGACATGAGAAGGAATAGTAAGATTGTGTTCTCTTCTTCGTATAAGAAGAGGTTTTTCTGGACATCTTTTGACAAAAGAAAAACAAACATTTACATCGATCCGACAATGGCAGATAAACAAGAAAGTATATTGTAGTGAAATTAATTCACTACAAACAAACCGTTAGAGGAGATATGCCATGAAAAAAATCGCAAGAATATTTTTTGTTGCTGTTGCGCTGTGTGTTTTGACATCAATCGCTTCTGCACAGCAGAACAAAGCAGAGCAGATGTACCAACAAGCGTTGTATGATATGGAAGGAAAGGGGGACTACGCAAAAGCCATCGAGTCGTTCAATCTGGTTGTGACTAAATTCCCCAAAGAGAAAGCGACTGCTGCAAAGGCGCTTCTGAATATTGGAAGATGCTACGAAAAACTGGGAAAAGATGAAGCGCAGAAGGCGTATGAGAGGGTGATTAAGGAGTATGGAGATCAGCGTGATGTCGTGGCTGAAGCCCGGGCGCGACTCGCCGTAATTGTCGGAAAAGAAAATAAGGAATTTAGTATCAGAAAGGTAAAAGAAGGGACAGATGTGGGTTTTGAAGGAGCGGTTTCACCGGACGGCAGGTATCTCTCATATGTGGACTGGGATACCGGCGACCTCGCCATTTATGAAATCGCCACGGGAAATAAGCGCCGTCTTACAGACAAGGGTTCCTGGGATAAATCAAATGAATTCGCATATTATTCCAGGTGGTCGCCCGACGGCAAGCAGGTTGTCTATGATTGGTACACGGTGGAAAGCTTAATGGAATTGCGCATTGTCGGGTTTGACGGCTCGAAACCCCGAATTCTCTATAGCAATAAGGAAGTAGTATGGTCTCAAACGTACGGTTGGTCCCCCGACGGCAAACAAATTCTGGCAAGCTTGTTTAAAGAAAACGGACAAAACCAGATCGTCCTGGTTTCCACTGCGGATGGGTCTATACGCGTTCTCAAAACACTGGAACAAGGCTTTTGGGATCATATGAACTTTTCACCGGACGGACACTATATCGTGTATGACTTTCCACAAAAAGAAGATTCTCCGGAAAGTGACATCTTCCTTCTGTCAACCGATGGAAGCCGTGAAATTCCGTTGGTTGAACACCCTGCCAATGATTATGTGCTCGGCTGGGCGCCGGATGGGAAAAATATCCTTTTTGCCAGCGACCGCAGGAATAGCATGGATGTCTGGGTTATTCAATTCTCAGATGGAAAAGTTCAGGAAACTCCCAAACTGGTCACATCGAATATTGGGCAAGTATGTTATCCGAAGGGATTCACCCAGAAAGGTTCTTTCTACTACGATATATATGACAGTGCGATGGATATTTATTTTGCGGAACTCGATCCGGAGACAGGCAAAATGCTCGCTCCGCCGAAAAAGCTGAGTACACGTTTTGAGGGATCCCTCCATCAACCCGAATACTCACCCGACGGGAAATACATTG
>JAHJVF010000140.1 GCA_018828505.1 Bacteroidota bacterium
CAGGTTCTCGAGTTTCCGACCCGCTTTACCGCCTATGCAGTTCAGAAGATGCAGGCGGGTCGGAAGTATCGAGAGAACCTATTTGGAATGAAAATAGCGTTGACTGCGTAACTTCAGTTACTAACTAAATATCGAAAAACTTTCTCACGAATTCAATATCAGCATGATGAAGATTAATCTTTCCATTTACCCCGCCTGCACTTCGTTTCGGCGGGCAGGCATTTTCCCCCGATTCCACATTTAATAGCTTAGTAATCGGGGCAGGCATTTTCCATTTTGACTTTGCTTAATCATCGGTTGTAATTCACCCCCTCCTTTTGTAAGTTTAGCCAAGATGCTTCAGCAAAAACCAATAAAAGAACTGCAAAACAAAGAAATTGTAGATCATTTTTTTCTTCTCAAGAAAATTGAACTCAGGCAAACAAAAACCGGCAGAGATTATTTAAGTCTTGAGTTCGGAGATAAAAGTGGCTCGATCACCGCAAATTATTGGGATGGTTTCGAAGAGTTTCAATCTTCTGCCGCACAAGGTTCGATAGTGAAAATCAAAGGATATGTAGAATCGTTCAACGATCGGCTGCAGCTTAAAATTGAGCGTGCACGTGTATCGAATCAAAAAGATAAAGTCAATGTGAGTGATTTTCTTCAAACCTCCGAACGTAACATCACGGAAATGCAGAATGAGTTTTGGGAACAAATTGAAAAAATAAAAAACGAACGGTTAAAAGAACTTCTCAAAATAATTTTCACAGAAGAACGTTTCGAAAAATTCTCATTCGCTCCGGCAGGAAAATCCTGGCATCATAGTTACATCGGCGGATTAATAGAACACACGCTTGAAACCGTAAAGATTTGCGATTTGATGTGCGATATCCACCCTGAGTTGAATCGTGATCTACTGATCACTGGTGCTCTTCTCCACGACATCGGAAAGACCGAAGAACTCTCATATGAATCCGCTTTTGATTACACCGATAAAGGAAGATTGATCGGGCATATCGTAATGGCTGTGAATTGGATTGAAATCGCTTGTCAAAAAATCCAAAACTTCCCGGATGAATTGAAAACTCTCCTGCTTCACCTCGTATTAAGTCATCAGGGGAAACTCGAAAATGCTTCTCCGGTCGAACCAAAAACACTCGAAGCTATCGCACTCTATCATGCAGATGAGTTAAGTGCGAAAACAAATGCTTATAAAACTTTGGTCCAACAAGAATCAAGCGAGACAACATGGACAAGATTTCATTCACTAATTGGAAGCGCTCTTTACATTCCGAAAAGGACAGATGAAAACGAACAATTAGCAATTGAGAATGATCCGTCAGCTGACGGATTGAAAACCTGTCTGCCGACAGGCAAGATTGACAATAACATTGATCGAAAAAAATCTTCATCAAAAAAAAACAAGGATAGCGATGAGCAATCCCTCTTTGGATGATCAGATTGAAACCGTAGTTGAGAAACTGTTATCGGCAAAATCCGTTGTAGTATTCACCGGTGCAGGCGTTTCAGCAGAAAGCGGTGTGCCAACATTTCGAGATAAGGGAGGCATGTGGACAAAATTCAAACCCGAGGAGCTCGCCAACTTCGATGCCTTTATGAAAAATCCGGATTTAGTTACAGGCTGGTATTCTCACAGAAGAAAAATAATGAGCGAAGTAAAACCGAACCCGGGACATTATGCCGTTGCTGAATTAGAAAAAGTGTTCGATGATTTTTGTGTAATCACTCAAAATGTCGATAACCTTCATCGTCGTGCCGGCTCAAAAAAAATATTTGAGCTGCATGGTAACATTGAAAGAAATTATTGTATAACATGCAAAAAAAACCACGACCTAACCGGTAATTACTCACCGCAAGCGATAAAATGTGAATGTGGTGGATTGGTACGTCCCGATGTTGTTTGGTTTGGGGAGATTCTTCCGCAAGATCAGTATGCAGGAGCAGTTGCAGCAGCAGAAAGTTGTGATGTGTTTTTTTCTGTTGGGACTTCTGCAGTGGTTTATCCCGCCGCATATATGATCATCTATGCAAAGCAAGCCGGCGCATTCGTTGTTGAAGTAAATGTCGATTACACAGACTTATCACATTATGCAAACCAAACCTTGCTCGGAAATTCAGGTGAAATTCTTCCAAGGATTGTCAGGAAAATTAAAAGGTAGAAAAAATATTTCAACACAAATTATTCGGAGGTTAAATGAAATCCATTAAATCAGCTCTTCTATTTGCTCTCGCAGTTTGGGTAATTCCATTTGTTGTTGCTATGTTCATTTTTCCAATTAGAGAATCTAATCGTCCCCTCTTTGAATCAATAATGCCGGTTGCAGTTTGCGCCGCTGTGGTGATCTTTGCAATTTTATATTTCAAAAAAGTCGAGAGCAATTTTATCAAAGAAGGAGTTCTTTTAGGAATTGTGTTTTTCGGAGTAAGTATTATTATTGACTTAGCTATGTTTATGTGGGGACCGATGAAAATGAGTTTCGGTGAATATTTGTCTGATATTGGAGTTACATATTTGTTAATGCCGGTTATCACGATTGGATTTGGATATTTGCTTCAAAAGAAATAATTATTACCTGTTTATCCATATTTAAATTAAAACTAAATGAAACCATATAAAAAAATTCTAATTGGGTTTGGGATAGTTTTTATCATAGTATCTATCGCAACGTGGTTTTTTGTCAAGCGGATGATCACAAAATCTTATCCGCAATTTGAAGGAGAAGTTATTGTAACTTCTCTGAATCAGGAAGTTAAAATCTACCGAGATAAATTTGGAATTCCTTACATCGAAGCAATGAACGAAGATGATTTATTCATTGGACTCGGGTTTGTTCATGCACAGGATAGAATGTGGCAGATGGATCTCTTGCGGCGCGCCGGGATGGGAAGACTATCAGAAATTTTTGGTGCTAAAACTTTAAAGTTTGATATAATGTTCAGAACCGTAGGATTTGAAGAGCTTGCAAAAAAACTTTTTAACGCATCATCTGAAGAAACAAAACAAATCTGCTCTTCATATGCAAAAGGAATAAATGAATTCCTGGTTATCAAC
>JAHJVF010000024.1 GCA_018828505.1 Bacteroidota bacterium
ACGCAACGTTTGATTATTGGTTTTTGAATTTAGTATTTTGAATTTGTTTAGGATTTCGGATTTTGGTATTAGTTTTTCAAATATGCGTAACTTCTGTAATTGATTTAATTCATTTCTTGGGCTTTAGGAGACTATCTGGAATTACCTTCCGAAAATATTTAGTGAGTTCTTTATAGGTTAATTTTTTTTCTGGATTATAAACTAAAATTTTATAATCAACTGTCGTATCTATGTATGCATAAAGAATTTTATAATCGATATTTTCAGGTGGTTTGACTCTCAAAATTTCATACTGGATTTTTTGATTCCTTTTTTTGTTTTGCTCTAAATAATTTTCAATCTTTTCTTTTGTGAGACTATCCGCTTCAACAAAAATTTTTTCTTCTTTCTGAGAAAATGATTCCCCAATAAAAATAAAAAGTAGGAGGATCGGGAAAAATATAATATGTATTTTCATTTACCTTTCCTTTCTTGATTATAACATTTTCATTTATTGAACTACGCAAATCTTACTATGTTGCTGTTACTTTTTTAGATTTCTTTTGGGGATATGCAGAGATGATTGCTCGTAACGCTTTATTGACTGAATCTGAATCTGGAAAAATTTTTGCAATATCAGGGTCTAAATAAATAATTTTTTCTTGTGCAAGTTTGTCAGCATAAGGATTTTTTTTGGCTTTGCTATAATCAAATTTGTATTCAGCAAGCATGTCGTCTTCTTTAACAGCGGTTTTCCTTTCAGATCTTTTCTTCATAATCTTTACTTTCTTTTTTAACAGCTAATCTTGTACTAATTATTCTAATTTTGGTATTGTTAATTATGTATGGTTCTCTGCGCTAATCAGTGAATCTGTGGCGTTTTTATTCTTTACTAAAGGAATATTGCCACAGATTCACAGATTTACATAAACAAAAAACAGATAAAAGATTTTGACCCATATTAAATTAGCAATACCCTTTAAAGAAGTATTTTGCATTGTTGAGTTGCTGTTCGGCATCTTCTTTTGACGCCAAGTAAAAATCTTTATAATCAGAATCGATTCTAATTTCAAAAGCTTCGACTAAAATTTTAGAAAAGGATGTTTCCAATAATTTTGTATTAATAAATTTTTGACTAAATAAATGAATAACTCCCGAGTGTTTCTTGCTATCGATTCCCTCGAGCGCAAGCAAGGTCCGAACAGAATGAAAAATAGCATAATAAGAACTACTCAATGAGCTTGAAAATTTTCCAGAGGAAAAAGCTAACTTAGATACACTTAATTCCTCACTCGCCTTTGAAAACCGATACTTCGCCAATGCAATTCTTTTCTCATCCATAAATAGGAATACCCTCATTTCCCACAGACTGATAGAAAGGAATTGTCTCAAGCCAATCTCTATAATGTGATTCTTCGACAAAAATGATTGAAACCAATATTTCAAAATCGAGAAGAATTTGATGTGCCGCTTCAGTTCTTGTATTGTGGAGTTCTTTTAAATCGCCATTCTGAGTAATTATCAAAATATCAATATCAGATTCTGAATCGTAATCACCGCGAGCATAGGAACCGTAAAGAATTATCTTACGAATTTTTGACTCATAATTATTGCGAAACTCTCTTTCAATAATTGAGAGAATTTCATTCATCTTTTTATTATTCAATATCTTCTCTTTCATTCAATGTTAATATAATGAAAAAAATGAAAGGTTAGGATGTTACTAATCGTTATGCAAATCTTCTGACTAGCAATGTCCGAAGCAGTAAATGTTGTTGTTATATTTTAACTTTCACAATCTCTTCGGTCCGGCTTTTTTGACTTCGTCGCTGCTTCCTTTTTCAAATAGTTTAAAATTCTCGATGAAACGTGCAGCTAATGCATCGTATTTCTTCCAATACTCGTCTTTGCTTCCCCATGAGTTCGATGGTTCAAGAACATCTTCGGGAACATCGGGACAGCTCATCGGAACTTCGTATACGAGAAGCTTATCTTTTCGATATTTTACTTTATTCAATTTTACATCAAGTGCCGATTTTCTTTTATAAACCATTTTTAAAAATTTTAAGTTATAATTCTAACCTACAACTTTTTTAGAGACCTTTTTAGGATATGCAGAGATAATTGCTCGTAACGCTTTATTAACTGAATCTGAATCTGGAAATATTTTTTTTACATCTGGTTCCAAACGCACGATACCTCTTTTTTTTGCAATAGATTCCGCATACTTATTAGGCCTAGCACCGGTGAAATCATATTCGGGAAGAAGTTCATTTTCTTCAAGAATTTCTTTTTTAAAGATAGTTTTCTTCATAGCTTTTTCTTTCTTTTGTTGTGGATTTTCTACAACTAATAATACGAATTGACTCTCCTCTTTCTGTAAATGAAATTACAAGTAATCGAAAATTTTTGGACATACCGACAATTAAAAATCTATTCTCTCCAAGCGAATGAGCGGGATCGTCAATAATACCGGCTAAAGGATCGTCGAAAACAGATTGAGCCTCTTCAAAACTCACCCCGTGCTTTATTCGATTAGATTTAGCCTTCTTTTGATTCCACTCAAATTTATATTTCATTTATTGAAAGATAAATCTTCTAATTAAAAAATCAAAATTATAAGGTGATTCTTCAAAGGATTTTCGATTTTGTGTCACTCAAGATCTTAAAAAAGTATATTTAGTCATATTAAAACGTAATTACTGTCTTGAATAAATAACTACAATCTCTTCGGTCCGGCTTTTTTTACTTCGTCGCTGCATCCTTTTTCAAATAGTTTGAAATTCTCTATGAATCGGGCAGCTAATGCATCATATTTTTTCCAATACTCGTCTTTGCTTCCCCAGGAGTTTGATGGTTCAAGAACATCTTCAGGGACATCTGGACATGAAAGTGGGACTTCAAAACCAAACAATTTATCTTTGCGGTATTTTACTTTATCTAATTTTCCGTCAAGTGCAGCGTTCAAAAGATTTCGCGTGTGACGGATGCTGATGCGTTTACCGATACAAAATCTTCCGCCAACCCAGCCTGTATTGACCAGCCAAACCGTGGCGTTGTGCTTCAGCATTCTTTGTTTCAGCATTTCAGCATATTCAAATGGATGACGAACCATAAACGGCGCCCCAAAGCAAGCACTGAACGTAATTTGCGGCTCGATACCGAGTCCAATTTCAGTTCCTGCAATCTTCGAAGTATATCCGCTGATGAAATGATACTGTGCTTGCTCAGGTGTAAGTCTTGCAATTGGAGGCATCACACCGGAAGCATCGCAAGTTAAAAAGATAATATCTTTAGGATGAGTTCTGACGTATCCTTCTTCTACAACATTCGGAATAAATTTAATCGGATACGATGCACGAGTATTTTCGGTAATAGCATCGTCATTCAAATCAATTTTACGAGAGACTGGATCATAGACAACATTTTCGAGAATTGTTCCGAACTTCCTTGTACAAGCATAGATTTCAGGTTCATGATCATGTGAAAGCCGGATAACTTTTGCATAACATCCCCCTTCAAAGTTGAACACACCTTGTGAACTCCAACCGTGCTCATCATCACCGAGCAGTTTTCTCTTCGGATCAGCAGAAAGAGTTGTCTTACCTGTACCGCTTAAACCAAAGAATAAAGCTACCTCACCATTTTTCCCGACATTAGCAGAGCAATGCATAGGAAGAACATCCTTGAAAGTGAGAAGAAAATTCAAGACTGTGAAAACAGATTTTTTAATTTCTCCCCCATACAGTGAATTTGCAATGATCGCCATCCTCGCACCGAAATTCAGAATGATGGAAGTTTCGGTACGAGTTCCATCAATTATCGGATCGACTTTAAATCCCGGCACTGAGATGACTGTAAATTCAGGAACAAATTTTTTCAATTCATCTCGATTCTCTGTTGTTAAAAACATGTTCCGGGCAAACAAACTATGCCAGGCTTTTTCTGTGACGATACGCACAGGCAGCCTGTAATCCGGATCGGCACATGCATAACAATCCTGAACAAAAAGTTCTTCACCTTGTGCCCACGCTTGCAAACGCGCAAAGAGAGCATTAAACTTTTCAGAACTGTAGGGACGATTGTAAATTCCCCACCAGATTTTTTCCTCTGTACTTTCCTCTCGTACAACGAACTTATCGGCAGCAGCACGAGCGGTATGTTTTCCGGTATTCACTAAAAGAGGTCCATTCAAAACGAGTTTTCCCTCATTACGAAATATTGCTTCTTCGTATAGAGCTTCTTCGGGAAGATTCCAATAAACTCTATTGAGGAAAGTGAGTCCTTGATTTTTCAATCTGAAATCTGATGCAAGCTCCATAGCTTGTTTGGATGCAGGTGTATTGAATTCAAGATATTTACTCATGACCAATCCCTCACTAATTTTCTATCGCCAATATAAAGTTCGTTTGGAGAGTTCGGGTCTAAAGCCCATTTCATTCTTTCGATTCCATCTTGAATATCTTTGATTGCACCACAGAAGCTTACTCTTAAATAACCTTCCATTCCAAATTCAATTCCCGGAACTGTAAGGACTTGAACTTTATCAATTAAAAATTCAGAAAGTTTCTGTGAACTTTTTTCATAATAGCTGAAATCGGCAAAACAATAAAATGTACCATCCGGATTTGTAACTTTCACTCCGTTAAAAGATCGAAGCAAGCTGACCAAAACGTTTCGGTTATTTTCAAGCGTTACTCTGAGATTTTCAACACTTGATTGAATTCCATTTATCGCTCCAGCTGCAGCTAACTGCAAGACAACTGAAGAACCTCCGGTTTGATGACCCTGGATGTTTGTCATTGCCTGGATAATTTTTTTACTTGCAACTGCCCAGCCAACTCTGAAACCTGTCATCGCGTATTGTTTCGATACTCCATTCACGACAATGAGTTTAGAGTTCTCTGAGAAATCTTTTGCATAATCGTAGCAGTTTATCGGTTTTCTTCCATCATAGATCAATCGATGATAAATATCGTCCATAATCAAGTAAATATCTCTCTTCTCACAAAACTGAACCACATTCGAAATAAATTCCTCGGAATACCTTGCACCCGACGGGTTATTCGGACTATTTAAAATAACAGCTTTTGTATATGAACCAACCCGCTGCTCAATATCTCTTATTGTTGGATAAAACGAACCATCTTCAGCATAAACAGGAACGCCGATCGCACCGCATAGCTTTGCCATATCCGGATAGCTTACCCAATAAGGGGCAGGATAAATAACTTCTTCCTGCGGATTCAATATCGTTTGGAGTGCAACCATTATCGCCTGCTTAGCACCGCTTGAAGCAATAACATTTTGAGGTGCAACTTTTCGATTATAAAACTCTTCTGTGTAACGGATAATTGCTTTTTTCAAGGCAGGAATTCCATCTGGTGAAACGTAACGAACTTCACCTGTATTCAAATTCTGCACAGCGGCTAAAATGGCATCGAGCGGCGCACGGCTTTTTGGTTCGCCTCCACCGAGATGAATTACAGGAGCACCCTTCTCCCGCAGTATTGCTGCTTTTTCATTTAGAGCTAGAGTAGGTGATCCACTGATACTTTTTGCGATTTGACTTAGACTCATCTTTCACCTTGGACGATTTTAATTTGATAGATTCTTTATCACTGATTCATAGAGAAAATCTCTATGAAAATTGTTAAAATTTATTTTAAGGATCGTTAAGAGAACTCACCCCTATCCCCTCTCTTTCAAAGAGAGGGGAATAAAAGGGGTGAGTTTTTATCAATTAAAAAAAATCTAAATAAAAAGTTTATTAGCAATTACAAAAATTTCTCCATAGGGGTCCTTCGGACAAATATCTTTGGTTAGGATTTAACGAATTTTAATAATTAATCTGAATTTCTTTTTACAAATATAAGAAAAGCTGTTGTTAAAATAGTGTTTGAGGTTTGGGGATTGGGTGATAAGGAGCGTTTCAAATGAGCATTTTGCCTTAATCAATTTTTTTTGCTTACAAAAAAGCCGCTCAATGAGCGGCTTTTTTAATTAGCTTTTAAAATGACAATCGAAATAACTTGAAAAACTATTCAAGCTCAACTTTATGACACACATCCGAAATTAAAAGCTCGCTGTTAATTGAACGTAACTTGACAACACCTTCCAAATCACTTGTCTCTAAAAACAACCATGAACCATCATTTTGTTTGATGAATTGTTCTATTCTATGCTTGTCTTGTGCAATTAATAAATATTCTTTGAGACTTTCTAATTTACGATAGTGTTCAAATTTTTTACCCCTATCGTAAGCTTCTGTAGTTTCGGATAATACTTCCGCAATTAATGTGGGATTAACCCAAATTTGTCATTAAGGAAAATCTCTAATGACCGCCATTAGAAAAAAATGCTCTAAGTTCTTTTAATACAACGAGATAGAAAATTCAAATATTCAATATAATTGAACCATTTTTGCCTGTCTACCGCCAGGTAGATAAGATTTTCTTACAAGTTTGTGAACGAACTTTAACAATTTATGGGCATCTCTAAAAACTGAACGTGATTTTTTTTATCTGCGGTAATCAGCGAAATCAGCCTGCCCGCCACATAGAACCGAAAGAGGCAGGCGGGCGGGAAATATTCTCCCGCAGATGTTCGCA